>NZ_JBEYAL010000026.1:0-136404 GCF_040631655.1 Streptomyces sp. NPDC019937 | reverse complement strand
GGATCGGCGTAGACGGCTACGCTCGCGATCCCGGCATCCCGGCAGGCACGGGCAACACGGACAGCGATCTCGCCACGATTGGCGATGAGCACCTTGCGCACGATGGCTCCCTCCTTGAAACAAGCCGAGTTTAGGTACAGGCGACACCCCACGCCGAGAAGCCCTCGGGCGTGAGCTTGACCACACGGAGCGTTGTTCCTGCCCGGGACAGGCAGCCGAATCCCCCGTCGCTCCACGGTACGCCCGGTTTTCCGGCCCGCGACGGAGTCCGCGCCGTGCGCGGGATCTCCGCCCCGCCGTACTGGGGAGCTTCGCGTTTCTTTGTGGGATCCCTACGAACGAGGGACGGAAACTTTGCCGCACCGTCCTGCGCGCGAGAGCTCCTCGCACACCTCTTGTGGGGCGGCTTACCCGTTAGTAGCGTTCGCGATGTCGAACCGGAAGAGGTGGGCGGGGTGGCACGCAGACCAGTGGCCGCGGTGGCGGCCGTGGCGCTGATGCTGGAGGCGGTCGGCATCGGGCTGCTGAACTGGATCCTGGGCCTGGTCGTGGACCGGCAGCGGATGTCCCTGGGCGGGATGGACACCGACGCGATGTCCGTGGGGACTTGGATCGGCGGCGGCGTCTTCGGCGTCTATCTGCTGCTGTGCGGCGCGGTGCTGCTCCGCATGGCGCTGCGCGACCGCGCGCCCGGCCGTCTCGGCCGCGTCCTGCTGCTCACCTGCGCGGTGACGCACGGGGTGGTGGGCGCGTTCTCGATCGGCCTGGCGGGCTGGTTCGCGTTCGTGTGCCTGATGGTGGTGCTGGGGCTGGTGGTGCTCAGCCTGCTGGCGTACGAGCCGGAGGGCCTGGCCCGGGGCGGGGCCGCCCCGGAGGCCGAGGGCGGCCAGGACGCCCCCAGCCCGGCCTGAGGCGCTTTCAGACCTCAGGCCCAGAGGTCGGTGATGCCCACGCCGATCCCGGCCAGCAGCGTGCGCAGCATCGGCAGCGACAGCCCGATGACGTTGCCCGCGTCGCCCTCGATGCCCTCGATGAACGGCGCCGAACGCCCGTCGAGCGTGAACGCGCCCGCCACGTGCAGGGGTTCGCCGCTCGCCACGTACGCGGCGACCTCGGCGTCGGTCGGCTCGCCGAAGTGGACCGTGGTGGAGGCGGTGGCCGAGGTGCGGCGGCCGCTCGCGGTGTCGATCACGCAGTGGCCGGTGCGCAGGACCCCCGACCGGCCGCGCATCGACTTCCAGCGGGCGGTGGCCTCCTCGGCGTCCGCGGGCTTGCCCAGCGCCTGCCCGTCCAGCTCCAGCACCGAATCGCAGCCGACGACGATCGCCCCGTCGGCCTCCGGCAGCCCGGCCACGGCCGCCGCCTTGGCCTCCGCCAGCACCCGCGCCAGCGCGGCGGGCGTCTCGGCGCTCAGCGCGTCCTCGTCCACTCCGCTGACGATCACCTCCGGCGCGAATCCCGACTGCCGCAGCAGTCCGAGGCGGGCGGGCGAGGCGGAGGCGAGGATCAGGGTGCGCTGGGCAGTCATGCGCACCAGGGTAGGCGGGCGGCGCGCCGGGTGTGCGCGCCACTGGCAGGGTGCCGTGGCAGGGGGCGGCGCGGGTGGTCCGCGGCCGATGCGACCGGAGTCCCCGGCTCGTGGTGCGGAGGGCGGGCGTCCGCACTCTCCCGGGGTGCCTCCCGCGCCCCCTCCGCACGCCCTGACGAGGGCCGTTTCCGCCGCACCAGACTGACTTCCGCCCGGGTGGTTGCCCGGGGACACCGACGGAAGGGGACGTTTTCCATGCGTCGTACCGCTTCGCTCGCCATCGCCTCGCTCGCCTTCGCGGCCGCCCTCGGCGCGGCCCCCGCCGCGTCCGCCACCGGTTCGGCCCCGGCAACCCCGGGGACCGGCACCGGCGCGGCGGCCTTCCACTGCGATCCGGGGAAGTTCTGCATCTACAGCGGCTGGGACGGCGGTGGCACCCGCTGCCAGTGGGCGTCGGAGAAGGTCGCGAACACCGCCGACCTGTGTTCCTTCATCCGCAACGGCAAGAACGTGCTGTCCGTGTGGAACGGAACGGGCCACCGCGTGCAGTACTACACGCAGACCAACTACAACGCGCGCGTCGGATCGACGACCGCCGGCCACGGGGGCAATCTCCAGGGCAGCTACCAGATCCGCTCCTTCAAGAAGCAGTAGACCGGCAGGCGCGGATCCACCCCTCAGGGGTGCAGCGTGAGCAGACAGGTGGCGATCATGACGGCGATCGCCAGGACGGCCCGTACGCGGCGGAGCATCGCCTGAGCGCGCCGTAGTTCTTCTGGCGGCTCATCGGGCGGCTCGGACCACAGCATGCGACCGATAGTGCGGCGGGACAATGCCGTGGCGCCTGAGTACGCGTACTCAGGCGCCGCGGCGCGCGGGCGCTATTTCCGGGCGGTGCCGGCATGCCGGATGCGCCGGGACATCGGGTCAGGCGGGACGTCGGGTCAGGCGGGCCAGTACGTCGTGCGCCACGCCTTGGGGCCGGGCTGCGGGACGCGGCGGCTCGGGATGGTGCGGGCCGGATCGGACCACTCCTCCGGTACGCCCTCGCCCTGCGCGGCGGCCGACGCGGCCGCCGCGCGTGCTTGTACGACCGCCAGTGCGGCTGCCAACTCCTCTGGGGTGGGATTGCCCCGGACGATTCGGATCATGGAAACAGCCCTTCCTGAACCTAGAGCGGGATGTTGCCGTGCTTCTTCGGGGGCAGTTGCTCGCGCTTGTTCCGCAGGGTGCGCAGCCCCCGAACGATGTGGCGGCGGGTCTCGGACGGCATGATGACCGCGTCGACATAGCCGCGCTCGGCCGCCGTGTACGGGTTGAGCAGGGTGTCCTCGTAGTCCGCGATCAGTTCGGAGCGGGTCGCCTCGGGGTCGTCGGCGGCCGCGATCGTACGGCGGTGCAGGATGTTGACCGCGCCCTGGGCGCCCATGACGGCGATCTGCGCGGTGGGCCAGGCCAGGTTGAGGTCGGCGCCCAGGTGCTTGGAGCCCATCACGTCGTACGCGCCGCCGAAGGCCTTGCGGGTGATGACGGTGATGAGCGGGACGGTGGCCTCCGCGTAGGCGAAGATCAGCTTGGCGCCGCGCCGGATGATGCCGTTGTACTCCTGGTCGGTGCCGGGCAGGAAGCCGGGCACGTCCACGAAGGTCAGCACGGGCACGTTGAACGCGTCGCAGGTGCGGACGAAGCGCGCGGCCTTCTCGGAGGCGCCGATGTCCAGGCATCCGGCGAACTGCATCGGCTGGTTGGCGACGATGCCCACCGGGTGGCCCTCGACCCGTCCGAACCCGGTGATGATGTTGGGCGCGAAGAGCGCCTGGGTCTCCAGGAACTCGCCGTCGTCCAGGACGTGCTCGATGGCCCGGTGCATGTCGTACGGCTGGTTCGCCGAGTCCGGGATGAGGACGTCCAGCTCCCGGTCCTCGTCCGAGGTCTCCAGGTCGGCCTCGTCGGGGAAGGCGGGCGGCTCGGAGAGGTTGTTGGACGGCAGGTACGACAGCAGCGTCTTGACGTACTCGATGGCGTCCTTCTCGTCGCCGCCCATGTAGTGGGCGACCCCGGAGGTGGTGTTGTGGGTGCGGGCCCCGCCCAGCTCCTCGAAGCCGACGTCCTCACCGGTGACCGTCTTGATCACATCCGGTCCGGTGATGAACATGTGGGACGTCTGGTCGACCATGACCGTGAAGTCGGTGATCGCGGGCGAGTAGACCGCGCCGCCCGCGCACGGCCCGACGATCAGGCTGATCTGCGGGACCACCCCGGAGGCGTGGACGTTGCGGCGGAAGATCTCGGCGAACAGGCCGAGCGCCACCACGCCCTCCTGGATCCGGGCGCCGCCGCCGTCGTTGATCCCGATGATGGGGCAGCCGGTCTTCAGCGCGAAGTCCATCACCTTCACGATCTTCTCGCCGTAGACCTCGCCCAGCGAGCCGCCGAAGATCGTGAAGTCCTGGGAGTAGACGCACACCGGGCGCCCGTCGACCGTGCCGTAACCGGTCACCACCCCGTCCCCGTAGGGCCGGTTCTTCTCGATGCCGAAATTGGTGGAGCGGTGCCGGGCGAACTCGTCCAGCTCGGTGAAGGACCCCTCGTCGAGGAGCAGGTCGATGCGCTCGCGCGCGGTCAGCTTGCCCTTGGCGTGCTGCTTCTCGACCGCCCGCGCGGAACCCGCGTGTGTCGCTTCTTCGATGCGGCGCTGCAGATCCGCGAGCTTCCCCGCGGTCGTGTGACGGTCTGGAATCTCGGGGGCAATCTCCGGCTGCTCGGACATCGGGATGCGGCTCCTGCTCGTCCTGGGGGTGGATGGTGGGACCGTGACGCTGCGATCGGGGTGATAGCCGCTGGGAAGGCGGGGTTGATGGGGTTTGTGCTGACTGGGGCTACCGGTCCGTAGCGTATCGGCGCCATCGCCGGGTGGCACTGCGTCGTTGGCCACACCTCCTGGTCATAGGCTGGCCCGTATGACGCCATCTGACACCCCCCGGGGTCCGGGAGATCCACGCGATCCCCGCGGCCGCTGGACGGACCTGGAACGGCCGCCGCTCAGCGGGGCCGCCCTGCGCCGCGCCCTGGTGCGCCCCGGCGGGCTGTGGACGGAACTGGAGGTGGTGCAGGCGACCGGCTCGACCAACACCGACCTGGTGGCCCGGGCCGGGGCCGGCGCCCCGGAGGGCGTGATCCTCGTCGCCGAGGAGCAGAACGCCGGGCGCGGCCGCCTGGACCGCACCTGGACCGCCCCGGCCCGGTCCGGACTCTTCTTCTCCATTCTGCTGCGCCCCGGCGCAGCCGGCGTCCCGACGTCCCGCTGGGGCTGGCTGCCGCTGCTCGCCGGGGTGGCGAGCGCGGGGGCGCTGAGCCGGGCGGCGGGCGTGGACACCGCGCTGAAGTGGCCGAACGACCTGCTGGTGACGGTCGGTGGCGAGGAGCGGAAGTTCGGCGGCATCCTCGCCGAACGGGCCGATGACGCCGTGGTGATCGGGGTCGGCCTGAACGTTTCCCTGCGCGCCGGTGAACTCCCCGTGCCGACGGCCGGTTCGCTGGCCCTCGCCGACGCGATCTCCACCGACCGCGATCCGCTGCTGCGGGCCGTACTGCGGTCCGTCGAGCAGTGGTACGGCGAATGGCGCCGCTTCGAGGGCGACCCGGCGGCCTGCGGGCTCCAGGAGGCCTACGCGGCGGGCTGTGCGACCTTGGGACGACGGGTCCGCGCGGAACTTCCGGGCGGCGGGGCGACCGTCGGCGAGGCGGTCGCGATCGACGGCGACGGACGGCTCGTGCTGGCCTCGGACACCGGAGTGCAGGAACCGGTCTCCGCCGGGGACATCGTGCACCTGCGCCCCGCGCCGCCGGAAGGGTGAGCCGGAGTGGAACGAAGAGGGGAGAGTGAGCTAGGGCACACCTGACGTATCGTGGTGGCGGTCCGTCCAGTTCGGGGCGGCCGTAGGCCGAACCGGAAGAAGGAACGTAAGGGCAGTGCGCACGGATCGGACAGGGGGCGGGCGGTGACCGCCGACAACGCGGGTTCCGGATCGGCCGAGGGGCGCGGTGTGCGGGACGCCGCCGCGGAAGCCGCCGCCGGACGGGATGTTGCCGGGCAGGACGCCGCCGTACAGGACGCCGTGCGGGAGACCGCCGTGCGGGAGACCGGGGCGCGCGCGGGCGGCCCGGCCGCCGACGCCACCTCGGAAGCCACCGGGGACGGTACGGAGGACGGCATCGAGGACGACGCCGACGCCCCGGACCCCATCGCGCTCCGGCTGGAGCAGCTGATCCTCGGCGCCGAGCGGCGCTACACCCCCTTCCAGGCCGCCCGCAGCGCGGGCGTCTCCGTCGAGCTGGCCACCCGCTTCTGGCGGGCGATGGGCTTCGCCGACATAGGCCAGGCCAAGGCGCTCACCGAGGCGGACGTGCTGGCGCTGCGCCGGCTGTCCGGCCTCGTCGAGGCGGGGCTGCTGAGCGAGCCCATGGCGATCCAGGTGGCGCGCTCCACCGGGCAGACCACCGCGCGGCTCGCCGACTGGCAGATCGACTCCTTCCTGGAGGGGCTCACCGAACCCCAGGAGTCCGGGATGACCCGGACCGAGATCACCTATCCGCTGGTCGAGCTGTTGCTGCCGGAGCTGGAAGAGTTCCTGGTGTACGTCTACCGGCGGCAGCTCGCGGCCGCGACCGGCCGCGTGGTGCAGGCGGCGGACGACGCGGAGATGGTGGACCGGCGGCTCGCGGTCGGCTTCGCGGACCTGGTGAGCTTCACCCGGCTGACCCGGCGGCTGGAGGAGGAGGAGCTGGGCGAGCTGGTCGAGGCGTTCGAGACCACGGCCGCCGACCTGGTGGCCGCGCACGGCGGCCGGCTGATCAAGACCCTGGGCGACGAGGTGCTGTACGCGGCCGACGACGCGGGCATCGCCGCCGAGATCGGGCTGCGGCTGATCGAGACCCTGACCCATGACGAGACGATGCCCGAGCTGCGCGTCGGGATCGCCTTCGGCACGGTCACGACCCGCATGGGCGACGTCTTCGGGACGACGGTGAACCTGGCGAGCCGGCTGACCTCCATAGCCCCCAAGAACGCGGTCCTGGTGGACGGCGCGTTCGCGGAGGAGCTGAGCCACACCGGGGAGGCCCCGGTGTCGGAGGCGGAGGCCGCGGAGGCGGCCGCCAAGGCCGAGAAGGACGGCGAGGAGCCGCCCTCGTACCGCTTCGCGCTCCAGCCGATGTGGCAGCGGCCGGTGCGTGGGCTCGGGGTCGTGGAGCCGTGGCTGCTGAGCCGCCGTAGCTGAGGGGCGGTCGGTGGGGGTGCGGCCCGCCCGGGGTTGCCGCGGTTGACGAATATCACCAATCGCTGAAGTCGGCACAAGGCGGAAAACCGTTCCGCTAGCGTACGGCGGCATGATCGACGAGCCGGTTGAAACGGGCGCCGAGGCGGCCGAGCCGCTGTACACGCCCGAGTTCGCCAAGGACCCGTCCGCCGTCTACCGGCGACTGCGCGAGACGTACGGGCCACTGGCGCCGGTGGAGCTGGACCCGGGCGTCACCGCGACCCTGTGCGTCGGCTACGACACCGCGCTGGAGATCCTGCGCCGCCCCGAGACGTTCTCCAAGGACCCGCGGCGCTGGCGGGCGAAGAACGAGGGCCGGGTCCCCGACACCAGCCACGCCGGCCGGCTCATCCGCTACCGGCCGCAGCCCACCGCCGTGGACGGCGAGGAGCACCAGCGGTACCGCTCCGCCATCGACGACTCCACCAGCCGCATCGACCCGGGCGCGCTGCGCGGCTACGTCGAGCGGATCGCCGACTCCCTGATCGACCAGTTCTGCGACGCGGGCGAGGCCGACCTGATCGGCGAGTACAGCGCGCTGCTGCCGCTGCTCGTCCTCGGCGAACTCTTCGGCTGCCCGCGCGAGATCGCGGACCGGCTCTTCACCGGGCTCGCGCACCTGTTCGACGGTACGGACGTGGCGGAGGCCGACCGTACGATCACCGAGGCGCTCCAGGAACTGGTCGCCCTCAAGCGCGCCCGGCCCGCCGCCGACATCACCTCCTGGCTGATCGCCCACCCCGAACGGCTCGCCGACCACGAACTCGTCGAGCAGCTGATGCTGCTGACCGCCTCCGGCAGCGACCCGGTGATCAACCTCATCGGCAACGCCCTGCGCGTGCTGATGACCGACGACCGCTTCGCGGGCGGCGTCTCCGGCGGCAGCATGCTCGTCGACGACGCCCTGGACGAGGTGCTGTGGGCGGACCCGCCGCTGGCCAACTTCGCGGTCCACTTCCCCCGCCACGACGTCACCCTGGCCGGGGTACGGCTGCGGGAGGGCGAGCCGATCGTGATCAGCTTCGCCGCCGCCAACCAGGAGGCGCTGCGGACCTCCGACCGCAACCGCGGCAACCGCGGCCACCTGGCCTTCAGCGCCGGCCCGCACATGTGCCCCGGCCGCAGCTCGGCCCGCCTCATCGCCTCCGTCGCCCTCGAAAAGCTGCTGGACCGGCTGCCGGAGGTGGAACTCGCGGGCCCGGAGGAGGAACTGCGCTGGCGCCCGGGCATCTACCAGCGCGGCCTGATCTCCCTCCCGGCCCGCTTCCCACCCACTCCCCGGGACCCGGCCCCGGCTCAGCCGGCCCCGGTGGCCGCGGGTGCGGAAGCGGTCCCGGCCGGGCTACCGGGCGAGGCCCCGGCCTCGGGCTCGGCTTCGGCTCCGGGAGCGGCGGTCCCCGGCTCGGCCCCGGCTCCAGGCGCGGGTGCGGTCCCGGGTCCCGGCTCGGGCTCGCCCCTGGGCGCGGCTTCGGTCCCGGCGCCGGACGGGGCCCCGGGCGCGGGGGCGGGACCCGACCCGGCCCCGGTGCCGTCCTGGGCCGAGGGCTCCGGCGAGGAGGCCCCCGCGGCGGGGGGCGACGGCGACGGTGGCCGCCGCCGGCCGTCGATGCTGGGGTACCTGATGCGGTGGCGGCGGCGCCGGTAACGTAGCCCGGGCAACGGTTCACGGTCGTTAACCGGGAGGGTGCGAGATGGGCGAGCAGCGGTACGGGGAGTGGGTCGCGGTCCGGCGGGACGGCTTCGTGGCCGAACTGGTGCTGGACCGGCCGAAGGCCATGAACGCGGTGTCCTCCGAGATGGCCCGGAGCATCGCGGCGGCGTGCGCGGCGCTCGCGGACGACGGTTCGGTGCGGGCCGTCGTGCTCACCTCCACCCACGAGCGGGCCTTCTGCGTCGGCGCGGACCTCAAGGAGCGGAACTCCTTCTCCGACGCCGAGATGATGCGCCACCGGCCCGTCTCCCGCGCCGCCTATACGGCCGTCCTGGAGCTGCCCATGCCCGCCGTCGCCGCCGTGCACGGCTTCGCCCTCGGCGGCGGCTACGAGCTGGCCCTGTCCTGCGACGTGATCGTCGCCGACCGCACGGCCGTGGTGGGGCTGCCCGAGGTGTCCGTCGGCGTGATCCCGGGCGGCGGCGGTACGCAGCTGCTGCCCCGCCGGGTGGGGGCCGCGCGCGCCGCCGAGCTGATCTTCTCCGCCCGGCGGGTGCCCGCCGAGGAGGCCCACGCGCTGGGGATGGTGGACGAACTCGTCGCGCCGGGTGAGGACCGTACGGCCGCGCTGGAGCTGGCCGGGCGTATCGCCGCCAACTCGCCCGTCGGCCTGCGCGCCGCCAAGCGGGCCCTGCGGCTCGGGCACGGCCTGGACCTCCGGGCCGGGCTGGAGGTCGAGGACGCGGGGTGGCGGACGATCGCCTTCTCCGCGGACCGGGCCGAGGGGGTCGCGGCCTTCAACGAGAAGCGGACGCCGGACTGGCCCGGGGAGTGAGGGCCCTGCCCCGGTTGATACCGCCCGGCCGATACCGGCGGTGAACGGGCTAAAGCGGATTGTCCTCGACATTCTTACTCTTGAGTGCAGAGCGGACGCGCGTGCTCCCGGTGAGTGTGCGCGGTGAGGAATGCGAGGCCGATCGTGAGCGAGAACGGGGACGGCGGGGGACGAGGCGGCGACCGGCGATTGCGGGCGGTGGTGGGGCTCGCGCAGGCGATGGCGGCGGCGCCCACCGCGCGCGAGTCGGTGGGCGCCGCCGCCGAGAGCGCGCGCCGCGCGCTGGACGGCAGTTTCGCGGCGGTTTCGGTGTGGGAGCGGGATCGGGGCCGGTTGCGGGTCCTGGTGAACGTGGGCGAGCTGATGCCGGGGGAGGAGCCGGTGCCGGACGACGAGTCGTATCCGGTGCACGACTTCCCGGAGATCGCGGAGTTCCTGCACGAGCGGTGGGCCGCGGGCGGTGAGCCGCACGCGTGGGTGGAGACCGCGGAGGGCACGGGGCCCGGCCCGGCCCCGTACTGCCATCAGCGGGTGGCCGCCCTGCGGCGCCGCGGGCGCGGCTCGTGCGTGGTCGCGCCGCTGGTGCTGCACGGGCGGGCGTGGGGCGAGCTGTATGTGGCGCGGGCGGCCGGGAGCCCGGTGTTCGACCGGGACGACGCCGATTTCGCGACCGTCCTGGCTTCGGTGGCGGCCGCCGGGCTGGCTCAGACCGAACGTCTGGAGGAGGCCCGCCGCCTGGCCTTCACCGACCCCCTGACCGGGCTGGGCAACCGGCGGGCGGTGGACATACGGCTGGACGAGGCGCTGGAGGCGTACCGCGAGGACGGCACCGTGGTGACGCTGGTGGTGTGCGACCTGAACGGCCTCAAGCGGGTCAACGACACGCTGGGGCATGCGGTGGGGGACCGCCTGCTGGAACGTTTCGGCACGGTGCTGTCGCTGTGCGGGGCGATGCTGCCGGGGGCCCTGGTGGCGCGGCTGGGCGGGGATGAGTTCTGCCTGCTGGGGGTGGGGCCGCCGGCGGACGAGGTGGTGCGGGTGGCCGATGAGCTGTGCCGGCGGGCCGCGGAGCTGGAGATGGGCGAGGGGGTCGCCTGCGGGATCGCCTCGACCGGCGACCCGATCGGCCCCGTGCCGTCGGCCCGCCGCCTGTTCCGGCTGGCGGACGCGGCCCAGTACCGGGCGAAGGCCGCCCGTTCCCAGAAGCCGGTGGTGGCGGGCCGCGACGGTGGGCCCGACGACCCGGTGATCCGCCTGGCCGACACCCCGGCGGACCGCCGCCGAGACCGCCGCCGCTTCCGGGGCCGCCGCCCCTGACCCACCCGCCGCCGCCACGCGCTGCGGTTTGTTCCCCGCCCCGCCCCTTCCCGAGCGGGGGCTCCGCCCCCACGCCCCCGTTGGGGCTTTGCCCCCGGGCCCCCGTTGGGGCTTTGTCCCCGCGTCCTGGGTGGGGCTTTGCCCTCACGTCCCCGTTGGGGCTTTGCCCCCGCGTCCTCGGTGGGGCTTTGCCCTCACGTCCTCGGTGGGGCTTTGTCACCGCGTCCTGGGTGGGGCTTTGTCACCGCGTCCTGGGTGGGGCTTTGTCCCCGCGTCCTGGGTGGGGCTTTGCCCCCGGGCCCCCGGTGGGGCTTTGCCCCCACGCCCCCGGCAGAGCTTCGCCCTCGCGTCCCAGTTGGGGCTTTGCCCCCGCGTCCCCGGTGGGGCTTCGCCCCCGGGCCCCCGGTGGGGCTTCGCCACCGCGCCCAGTGCGGGGGTACTGCCCTCGCCGCTCGTACGGTGCCGGGCCGCCGCCCGTTCCCCGGCCCTTCCCGAGCGGGGGCGCCGACGCACCGTGCCCCCGGGTGGGGAGGGGCGGGGCTGGGGAAAGGCCACCTGGGGTGACACCTGGAGATTCACTCTCTAGGGTGCCTGAATATGGATATGCACACTGTGGTGGTGGGGACGTCCGGGACGACCGCCGAGGACGTTGTCGCCGTGGCGCGGGGCGGGGCTCGGGTCGAGGTGGCGGGGGAGGCGCTGGCGGCCGTGGGGGCCGCGCGGCGGGTCATCGACGACCTGGCGGCCAGGCCCGAGCCCGTGTACGGGGTCTCCACCGGCTTCGGCGCCCTCGCCGTACGCCACATCAGCCCCGAGCTCCGCGCCCAGCTGCAGCGCAACATCGTCCGCTCGCACGCGGCGGGCATGGGCCCGCGGGTGGAGCGGGAGGTGGTGCGGGCGCTGATGTTCCTGCGGCTCAAGACGCTCGCGTCCGGCCACACCGGGGTGCGGCCCGTGGTCGTGGAGACGATGGCGGCGCTGCTCAACGCGGGAATCACGCCCGTCGTGCACGAGTACGGCTCCCTCGGCTGCTCCGGCGACCTCGCGCCGCTGTCCCACTGCGCGCTGGCGCTGATGGGGGAGGGCGACGCCGAGGGGCCCGACGGGGAGGTGCGGCCCGCCGCCGAGCTGCTGGCCGCGCACGGCATCGAGCCGGTCGAGCTGCGCGAGAAGGAGGGGCTGGCGCTGCTCAACGGCACCGACGGGATGCTCGGCATGCTGGTCATGGCCTGCGCCGACCTGGCCCGGCTGTACACCGTCGCCGATGTGACGGCCGCGCTGTCGCTGGAGGCGCTGCTCGGCACGGACCGGGTGCTCGCGCCCGAGCTGCACGCGATCCGCCCGCACCCCGGCCAGGCGGCCAGCGCGGACAACATGCTGCGGGTGCTCGCCGGTTCCGGGCTCACCGGGCACCACCAGGACGACGCGCCGCGCGTCCAGGACGCGTACTCGATCCGCTGCGCCCCGCAGGTGGCGGGCGCGGGCCGGGACACGCTCGCGCACGCCCGTCTGGTCGCGGACCGGGAGCTGGCGTCCGCCGTGGACAACCCGGTGGTGCTGGCGGACGGCCGGGTGGAGTCCAACGGCAACTTCCACGGCGCGCCCGTCGCGTACGTCCTGGACTTCCTCGCCGTGGCGGCGGCCGACCTCGCCTCGATCGCGGAGCGCCGCACCGACCGGCTGCTGGACAAGAACCGCTCGCACGGGCTGCCGCCCTTCCTGGCCGGTGACCCGGGCGTGGACTCGGGGTTGATGATCGCGCAGTACACGCAGGCGGCGCTGGTGAGCGAGCTGAAGCGGCTCGCGGTGCCCGCCTCGGTCGACTCGATCCCGTCCTCCGCGATGCAGGAGGACCACGTCTCCATGGGCTGGTCGGCGGCGCGCAAGCTGCGCACGGTGGTGGACAACCTGACCCGGGTCCTCGCGATCGAACTGGTCGCCGCGGCCCGCGCGGTCGAGCTGCGGGAGGGCCTGGTGCCCGCGCCCGCGACCCGGGCGGTGCTGGCGGCGGTGCGCCGGGCGGGGGTCGAGGGCCCGGGCGGGGACCGCTACCTGGCGCCGGACCTGGCGGCCGCCGAGGCGTTCGTACGGTCCGGGGGACTGGCCGAGGCGGTCGAATCGGTGACCGGGCCGCTGGCCTGAGGGGCATCGGCCCGGCGTGATGCGGCCGGCGTGATGCGGCCCGGCGTGATCAGGACGCCTCCGGGCGCGTACGGCGCGCGGAGGCGGTCACCATGGTCACGCCGAGGCCCAGGAAGGCCGTGCCTCCGGCGAGGTACGGGGTGACGTCCACGCTGCCGGTGTCGGCGAGGTTTTCGTCCGGGACGGCCTCGGTCCGCGGCTGGGACGGTTCTTCGCCACGGCTCCCGGAGGACGACGGCCGGCCGTCGTCCTCGACCGTCGCGTTGGCGGAGGGGACGAACCACAGGGCGCACAGCAGCGAACCGGCTGCGGCGGCGGTCAGCAGCGGTCGGCGTGCGGACACAACGGCATCCTCCTTGAGGGTGCGGTGAATTGACCCTGCGTGCCCGATCGTAGTGACATACCGGGGGCGGACGGTAGCGAACCGGGACGATGGCCCGCTCCGCACCGTATGACTAATCCCTGCCTGTCATGGTTTGTCTGTATTCACGGCGCTGCGTCATAAGCTGGACCAGCGTCTTTGCTAAGTGGCCTCGCGCACAGTTTTACTGGGCGTGGAACCGACCAAAAGGTACAGGCGTTCTTCCTGGATAGGTCTTGCTGGATAGGTCTTGGGTTTCTGGGGTCCAGTCGTAAATGGAGAAGCGTGTGATGACGTACGGCAAGCGCCGTAGGGGGCTGGTGGCCGCGGCCGCCGTGCTCAGCGGGGCACTCACTCTCGCCGCCTGTGGCGGGGATGGCGACAGCAGCGACGGCAAAGGCGGCGGCAAGTCGCAGTCGCAGGTGGACGAGGCGGCGGCCAAGGACGCCTCCGACGCCCGTATCAAGATCACGCCGAAGGCCGGTGCGACCAATGCGGGCATCAACAGCGACACCAAGGTCACCGTCAGCGGAGGCAAGCTGACCTCGGTCACCATGACCTCCAAGGCCGACGGCTCCACCGTGGCCGGATCCATATCGTCCGACGGGACCTCCTGGAAGCCCGACGGGCAGCTGGAGCGGTCCACCCAGTACGAGATCAGCGCGAAGGCCAAGGACTCCGACGGCCGCAAGGCCACGGAGCACTCCTCCTTCACCACCGTCTCCCCGTCCAACAGCTTCATCGGCAACTTCACGCCGGAGGACGGCTCGACGGTCGGCGTGGGCATGCCGGTGTCGATCAACTTCGACAAGGCGGTGACCAACAAGAAGGACGTCCAGTCCCACATCAAGGTCACCTCCAGCAGCGGCCAGCAGGTCGTCGGCCACTGGTTCAACGGCAACCGCCTGGACCTGCGCCCGAAGGACTACTGGAAGGCCAACTCCACCGTCACCCTGAAGCTGGACCTGGACGGCGTCGAGGCGTCGTCGGGTGTGAAGGGCGTCCAGGAGAAGACCGTCACCTTCAAGGTCGGCCACTCCCAGGTCAGCACGGTCGACGCCAAGTCCAAGACGATGAAGGTCGTCCGCGACGGCAAGCTGATCAAGACCATCCCGATCTCGGCCGGCAGCCCCGACAACACGACCTACAACGGTCAGATGGTGATCTCCGAGAAGTTCAAGGAGACCCGGATGAACGGCGCCACGGTCGGGTTCACGGACGACGACGGCAAGGGCGAGTACGACATCAAGGACGTGCCGCACGCCATGCGGCTGTCCACCTCGGGCACGTTCATCCACGGCAACTACTGGGGCGCCAAGTCCATCTTCGGCAGCCAGAACACCAGCCACGGATGTGTGGGTCTGTCGGACACCAAGGGCGCCAACGACCCGAACACGGACGGCGCCTGGTTCTACAACAACTCCCAGATCGGTGACGTCGTGGTGGTGAAGAACTCCAACGACAAGACCGTGGCACCGGACAACGGCCTCAACGGCTGGAACATGGACTGGAGCCAGTGGGTGGCGGGCAGCGCGACCGGCGCCTGACGCCGCGTGAAGCACACCACCGCCGGGCGGCGGTCGGCCTTCGGGCCGGCCGCCGCCCGGCGTTCACGGGCCTTCTGGCCTGCCGTCAGCCCGGGTGCCGCAGCCGCCGCAGATCCTTGAACCGCACGTACCGGACGTTGCAGTGGTCCTCGTACGGATCGCCGTCCGCGCCGAACAGACCGCGCACCGGCTGCATCGGCAGCCAGGTCATCCCGACCAGCCAGCGATGGACCAGCCGCCAGAACCCCGGCCGCCCGGCGTCGCTCTCGCGCACCACGCGCATCCGCAGCATCCACTTGCCGACGGAGGCCCGGAAGATCCAGGCCCCCAGCACCTGGTTGGCGATGGACAGCCCGAACACGGCGCCCAGGAACAGGATCACGGGGTCGGCCCCGACCTTGAGCATCGGGAGGACCTTGAGGCCGAGCGCGATGCCGCCGCCCCAGGCGAGGGCGCAGTCCACCGTCGCCGCGCACATGCGCCGCTCATCACCGGCCGGCTCCGGGATGTGGACCGGCCGGGGCCGAGGCTGCGGCTGAGGCTGCGGGGCGGGGTGCGCGTACGGATGCGCGTATGGCTGGGCGTACGGATGCGCGTACGGCTGGGCGTAGGGGTTGGCGGGATGGGGCGGAGCGGAATGCGGAGTGGGCTGGTACTGCCCCCGTGGATCACTCATGGCCGAAATCCTGCCAAGGTCCATGACGGCGCCGCGCGGCGGCCTCCCCGCCGAGTGGCGCGCCCGTCGCACGGGGGGAGAATTGAGGGCAGAGGCCTTGATTGGGAGGCACCGATGCCCGCATTCACCACTCCCCATGAGCCCGGCACCCCCTGCTGGATCGATCTGACGGCCTCCGACCAGCAGGCCGCCCTCGACTTCTACACCGGGCTGTTCGGCTGGTCCGGGGAGATCGGCCCGGCCGAATACGGCGGTTACACGGTGTGCACGCTCAAGGACCGGCCGGTGGCGGGGGTGATGGCCGCGCAGGCGATGGACGACCAGCCCGCGCCGCCGACCGTGTGGACCACCTACTTCAGCTCCGCCAACGCCCAGGCCACCTCCGAGGCGATCAGCCGCAACGGCGGCACCGTGCTGCTGCCCGTCATGGACGTGATGGACCTGGGGAAGATGCTGGTGGCGGCCGACCCCACCGGCGCCGTCTTCGGCGTCTGGCAGGCGCGGGAGTTCCCCGGTGCGGGCATCGTCAACGAGCCCGGCGCGGTGGTGTGGAACGAGCTGAACACCAGCGACCGCGACACGGCGAGCGCGTTCTACGCGGAGGCGCTCGGCATCGAGACGATCCCCATGGAGGGCGCCGAGGGCTACTTCGGGCTCACCGTGAACGGCCGCACGATCGGCGGGCTCCAGCCGCTGCGGGAAGGGGTGCCGCCCGGGACGCCCTCGCACTGGCTGGTCTACTTCGCGGTCGAGAACACCGACCGGACGGTGGCCAAGCTGTCGGCGGAGGGCGGGACGGTGCTCAAGCCGCCGTTCGACATGGTGGCCGGGCGGATGGCCCTGGTGCGCGACCCGCAGGGCGCCCCGTTCGCGGTCATCGCCCCGCGGCCGATGAGGTCTTGAGCCTCAGCAGGAAGTAGCCGCCCTCCCGCGCCAGCGCCTCGTACCGCGCGTGCGGGTGCAGTTGCTTCGCGTACGCCAGCTCCTGCCGCACCGTGCGGTCCGGCGGCTCGGCCAGCGCCAGGTACCGCGGGGTGACGCCCTGGGTGGAGCCGACCCAGAAGACCCGGCAGCGGCTGGTGAGGCGGGCTATCGGCCCGACGTTGGCCTCGACGGTCGCCCCGTCGGGTATCCGGTCCAGCAGCCGCTCCGCCGCTTGGACGGGGGGCGGCTTGCGGTAGGTGGCTTCCTCGGCGAGCCCGGCCAGCGGCAGCGAGGTGGTCAGGGCCAGGGCCGCGGCACAGACCGCGGCGGGCAGCTGACGGGCGTAACGGACGAGCCGGCCGCTGCCGCTGGTCCCGATCCGGTCGAGCGCGTCGACCAGGGCCAGGAAGACGACCGGCATCAGCACCGCGCTGTAGTGCCAGTCCGTGCCCCAGTAGTGCTCGTCGTGGGAGACGAAGCGCCAGCCCAGGGTGGGCAGGGCGGCCAGCAGCAGCGGGGAGCGCAGCGCGAGCAGCCCGGTGGTCGGCAGCAGCGTCCACAGCAGCGTGCGCAGCGCGGTGGCGAAGGGGATGGCGGCGTCCGAGCCGCCCCCGCCGCCGACCTTGTCCCAATAGTCGTACGAACCGGCCCCGTTGAAGCCGGGGATGACGACGCCGAGCGCGAGCGCCGAGCCCAGCACCCCGAAGCCCATGAGGGCGACGGCGAGCGGCACGAGGCCCGTCTCCCGCTCGCGCCATACGCGCACCACGATGACGGCGCCGATAGCGGCGACCGTGGCGCCCATGTCCTCCTTGACGAAGACCAGCGGGGCGGCCCACAGCATCGCCGCGTACCAGCGCCGGAGTATGACCGCTTCGAGGGAGAAGGCGATGAGCGGGAGGGCGAAGCAGATCTCGTGGAAGTCGAAGTCCACGGCCCGTTGGAGGCCCCAGGCCAGTCCGTACGCGGTGCCGATGGCGAGCCCCCGGGCCCGGCCGAGCAGCCGGGCGGCGGTGCGGGCGACGGGGACGGCGGAGAGCGCGAACAAGGCGGCCTGCGCGACGAGCAGCGTGACCGGGCTGGGGAAGATCCGGTAGAGCGGGGCGAGGAGGGCCGTGATGGGGCTGAAGTGATCGCCGAGGATGTTGGCGCCGGGGCCCTTGAGGTCGGCTATCGGGGCCTGGAGGTGCGCGTAGGCCCGTATCGCCTGTTCGAAGATGCCCAGGTCCCACGACATGGTCGCCATGCGGCGGTAGCGGCAGACCGACAGGGTCGCGTAGGCGGCGAACAGGCCGAGGGCCAGCCAGTACGGATCGAACCGAGGATGCCGCAGCGCGACTGCCCGGGCGGGGAGCCGGGTACTACGGCGTGCGGTGGCGGCGGTCGCCCCTTCGGCGGTGGTGCCGGGCGGGGCTGTCGCGGCCGTGTCCATCCAGGGTCCTTATCGTGTGGTGGGCGGTCTGTCGAAAAGATACGCGAAGGGGGCGGTGCGGTTGCCGAAACGGTGCGCGAAATCGGGGTTGGCGGGAAAGAGCGCGGCCGTCGTGCTGGCCGCGCTGCTGTCCCTCACCGGTTGCCTGCCCGGGGACAAGGGCGGGGACGGGCAGGGGAGCGGGGCACCATCCGGGCCGGCGCTGTCCGCCGTGGGCTCGCTCACGGTCAAGGGCCGGGCGCCGAAGACGGGTTACGAGCGTGCCGCGTTCGGCAGCCCCTGGACCGACACGGACGACAACCACTGCGACACCCGCGATGACATCCTCCGGCGCGATCTGACCGGCGTGCGGCTCCGCGACGACCGTTGCGAGGTGATCTCGGGCACCCTCGCCCACGATCCGTACACGGGCGGCAACCTGCGGTTCGTCCGCGGCCACAGCAAGATCGACATCGACCATGTGGTGGCGCTGTCGGACGCCTGGCAAAAGGGCGCCCGGGCCTGGGACCGGGACAAGCGCGTCGCGTTCGCCAACGACCCGCTCAACCTGATCGCCGTGGACGCCGCCACCAACCGCGGCAAGGGCGACGGCGACGCGGCGACCTGGCTGCCGCCCGACAAGGGCTACCGCTGCGCGTACGTGGCGCGGCAGGCGGCGGTGAAGAAGAAGTACGAGCTGTGGGTGACACCCCCCGAGCGGGACGCGATGAAGCGGGTGCTGGGCACGTGCCCGGGGGCGAAGCTGCCCGCGGCCTCGGACAGCGGGGCGCGCCGCTGAGCCGGTCCGCGGCCAGGTGCTGACCAAGACCCCGGTGAATCGTTGTCCAAGCAGTGGCCTAGGCCGCGCCGACTCCATACCATCGATCAACGCCAGATCGTTTGTCGCGCCGCACGATCTCTGCCGGGAGGCTCAATGATCCGCCGCCGTACTGCGCTCTCCGTCTCCGCCGCGTCCGCCCTGCTGGTCTGCGCCCCGCTGCTCACCGCCTGCGGGGGCTCCCCACGGGCCGGTTCCGCGGCCGTCCTGGACGACGGCCGGATCACCGAGTCGCAGCTCCAGGCCCAGGTGAGGGACGTGCGGGACGCACAGCGCGGCTCCCCGAGGGCGGACCAGCTGGTGGCCGGCAGCGGCCAGCTGACCCAGAACACCCTCATCCGCATGATCCAGTTCAAGGTCATCGAGCGGGCCGGGAAGGACAACGGCATCGGGGTCAGCCGGCGCGCGGTGCAGCGCGCCCGCGCCGCCACCGAGCAGCAGTCCGGCGGGGCCGCCGCGCTGCGCGCCGCCTACCTGGAGCAGGGCATCGCCCCGGACCAGATCGACGACGCCGTCCGCATGGAGCTGACCCGTACCGCGCTGCTGCGCAAGCTCGGCGTCGCCAAGGTCAACACGGTGTTCACCCGCACCTCCAAGGACCTCGACATCAAGGTCAACCCGCGCTACGGCGCCTGGGACGACACCAAGGGCACCGCGGTCCTCACCAAGGAGGCCTGGCTGCGCACCTCCCCCGCCTCGCAGGCGCCGGCGTAGGTTACGTTGCAAGGGTGACCACGCCTGACTCCGCCGCCCCCGCGGCCGACCTCGCCACCGGCCGCGTCGTTCTCCTCACCACCAGCCACCGGGTGGCGCCCGGACTGCTGTCCTGGCCCGCCTGGCAGGCGCTGCGCGGCGCGGACCGCGTGCTGTGCGGGGACGGCGGCCATCCGCAGCTGCCGTATCTGCGCGAGGCGGGCATCGAGGTGGAGCACGCGGTCCCGGCGGCGCGCGAGCTGGTCGACTACTGCGTCGCGGAGGGCGGCCGCAGCGCCGTCGTGATCACCTCGGCCGACGGTGAGTCCGCGCTGACCGACGGGCTGGCCCGGCTGGCGGGTTCGGGCCGTGAGGCGATGCCGGACCTGGAGCTGCTGCCCGGTTCGTACGACCTGCCGGGCGCCCGGCTGCTGGATCTGGTCCAGGTGATGGACCAGATCCGCGCGGAGTGCCCGTGGAGCGGGGCGCGGACCCACGAGGAGCTGGTCAAGTACGGCATCGAGGAGGCGTACGAGCTCGTCGAGGCCATCGAGGAGGGCGACCGGGAGGCGCTGCGCGAGGAGCTGGGCGACGTGCTGCTCCAGGTCGTCTTCCACGCCCGGATCGCGCAGGAGCACGAGGACGAGCCGTTCTCGATCGACGATGTGGCCGGCGCCATCGTGGACAAGCTGATCCGGCGCCATCCGCATGTCTTCGGCGAGGAGGCCGCGGAGACCGCCGAGGACGTCAAGGAGCACTGGCTGCGCACCAAGGCGATCGAGAAGCAGCGCGACTCGGTCACCGAAGGGGTGCCGCTCGGTCAGCCCTCGCTCGCCCTCACCGCGCAGCTCGCCTCCCGCGCCCGCACCGCCGGACTCGCCGTCGCCCTGCCGGACGGCGAGGGCTTCGGCTACGAACTGCTCGCGCTGGCGATCCGCGCCAAGGAGGCGGGCGTGGAGCCGGAGACGGCGCTGCGCGCCGCGGCCCGCGCCTACCGGGACGCGATCCTGGCGGTGGAGGCCACGGCGGCCCGGTGATCCGGGGCGGGTTAACCGGGCGGACCGGGGTACCCGGCCGCCATGGATACGTACGCCATGGACCTCGCCGTGCCCCACGACTTCCTGGTCGGAACGGGCCCGCTCGCCGTCGGCATCGTGGTGGTCGTGATCTGTATCGCCGCGATCTGGTACGGCATCCGGCTCCGGGCCCGCGAGCCGGTCCCGTCCCAGGAGCCGAAGCGCCGCTCCGGCGCCTGGCAGCAGGTGGACGAGACCGCGCAGGAGGCACAGCGCGCGGGCCACGGTCCGGGGCATCAGGACGATGAGGACCGGGTCGGCTACCAGACCCACAGCCGGGAGCCCGACGAGCTGTCCCCCGACGGCGTCCGGCGCCGCCCGCACCAGCTGGGCGGCTCCGGGACCAGGGATTCCGGCACGGGCGGCGCCGAGGGCCGGAAGACCTGGACCGAGGGGAACAGTGGATCGTTCGGCGGCGGCTGAGCCGGCCCCGCCCTCAGCGGGCCGCCGTGGTGGTGCGCGCCACCGCCCGCGCCGTGCCCGCCGTTGTCGGGGCCGGTACCGGTACCGGCTCCAGCTTGGCGCGGAAGTGGCGCAGGATCGGGGACTGGTCGAAGATCCGGAAGCCGTGCACCGCGTCCGCGTTCTTGGCGATCTTCGCCAGGGTCTCGCCGATGTGGTCGTAGTGGCTGCGGGTGTAGACGCGGCGCGGCAGCGCGAGCCGTACGAGTTCGTACGGCGCGCTCTTGACCGGGTTTCCGGCCTCGTCCTCCTCGCCGAGGTAGAGGGAGCCCAGTTCGGCGGAGCGGATGCCGCCCTCCAGGTACAGCTGGCAGGACAGCGCGTGGCCGGGGTACTGGTGCGGCGGTATGTGCGGGAACAGCCGCCCGGCGTTGAGGTAGAGGGCGTGCATGCCCGGCGGCTCGACGATGTCGACCCCGGCGGCCCGGACGCGCCGGGCGAGGTGGGCGGCGATGTCGGCGCGTTCGGCGAGGTAGCCGGGGTCGGTGACCTCGGTGAGGCCCTGCGCCATCATGTCGAGGTCGCGGCCGGCCAGGCCGCCGTAGGTGGCGAAGCCCTCGGTGGCGATGAGCAGCAGTTCGCACCGCTGGGCCAGCTCGGGGTCGTTCATGCCGATGAAGCCGCCGATGTGGACGATGCCGTCCTTCTTGGCGCTCATCATGCAGCCGTCCGCCAGCCGGAACGCTTCCTCCGCGACCTGCCGCGGGGTGCGGTCGCGGTATCCGGGTTCGTGCCGGGTGACGAGCCAGGCGTTCTCGGCGAACCGGGCGGCGTCCAGGAACAGCGGTACGCGGTGCTTGCGGCACAGCGCCGCGGTCTGCTTCAGGTTCTCCATGGAGACGGGCTGGCCGCCGCCGCCGTTGTTGGTGATGGTCATGACCACCACGGCGACCCGGGAGGCGTCAGGACCGGTCAGGGTCTGTTCGAGCGCCTCGAGGTCGATGTTCCCCTTGAACGGCTCGGTGCTGTCCAGGTCCTTGGCCTCGGGGCAGGGCAGGTCGCGCGCCTCGCAGTGGTTCAGCTCCACGTTGGCGCGGGTGGTGTCGAAGTGGGTGTTGGCCAGGACGAGGGAGTCCGGCTTGAGGAGCGAGGAGAAGAGCACCCGCTCCGCCGCCCGCCCCTGGTGGGCCGGGAGGATGTGCTGAAATCCGGTCAGCTCGGTGACCACGTCGTGGAACCGGTAGAAGGAGCGCGAGCCCGAGTAGGACTCGTCCCCGGCCATCCCCGCGGCGAGCTGCGCCGCCGAGAGGGCGCCGGTGCCGGAGTCGGTCAGCAGGTCGATGGTCACCTCCTCGGCCCGCAGGTCGAACAGGTTGTAGTGGACGCGCTTGAGCGCCTCTTCGCGCTGCTTCCGCGTCGTCATGGGGATCGGTTCGACGACCTTGATCCGGTAGGGCTCCACGCTGACCTTGTCTCCTGTCACATCGTTGTTCTCGGTGTGGCTCCGGGCCCGCGCGAGGTCGCGGACCACCGGGGTCTGGTGCTCCGGTGCCGCCTCGTGGGCCGGTCCCGGCTCGTAGACCGGTTCCGTCTCCCGGGGCGGCCGGACCTCGTACGCCTCCGCGGAGAGGTACGTGGTCACCCGCGTCGGCCGGCCGCGTTCGTGGACCAGGGCCAGATACGCGATCAGGCCCGAGCCGTCCTCCAGGGGGCGCGAGGTGATCGCGCCCAGCGCCCGGTCCAGCGCCGTGCCGTCCATGCCGTGGCGGCGCAGGACGGCCATGGCCCGCTCCCGCGCCTGGGCGTCGTCGCGCACGTAAGTCCGGACGGGCACATGGGAGGTGAAGCCGCTGGGCAGGCCGGTGCGCGTCTCCGTGATGGAGTGGCAGGAGATGGCGGGCCGGCCGTACAGCCCCTTGCCGGTCCCGGCCGGGAGGCCCGCGGCGGTGCGGAAGAACTCCTCCAGTCGCGCCCGGCCGGGGTGGGGAGCCATCCGGGAGAGGGTGGCGGCCCGGTCGGGGGACAGGCCGTGGTGGGAGAGGTAGACCTTCAGGCGTGGCGCGGACCACTCGCCGAGGTCCAGGGCCACGAACGGGTAGCCGTCGGCCGCCGGCAGGGTGTCGAACGCCTGGCGGCAGCCGAGCCGGTCCAGTGCCTCGCCGACGGTTTCCGCGGCCCGGTCCGGGCCGTTGGCCGAGGGGTTGAGGTACACCTTGACCGCGGGGACGCCGCCGGGGCGCAGCTCCAGGGCGCACCACAGGGCCAGCGGTCCGACGGGGGAGTCGGGGAAGAACAGGTCCTCGAGCCGGTCGAGCCGGTCGGTGGAGAACGCCCAGCGGTCGGCCATGGCGCGGATCGTGCGCAGGCCGATGCGGCCGTTCTCCCTGAGGTCTTCGGCTTGGCACCCCGGCTCCAGCAGCACCCTGAGCGCCGGAAGCCGGTCCGGGGTGAAGGCCAGGGAGTACTCGACCGGGGTGTGGTCGTCGGACAGGAAGCTGGGGGACGGCGGCGGCAGCTCCAGCGGGCGCTTGGCCACCGGCCCCAGGGTCTCGGTCACGATCTGTGCGTAAGCCGTGGTGTCGGCTTCGCTCAGCCCCGCCACCTCGCCCAGCCGGGTGAGCTGGCTGGTGACGAGGTCGCCGAGCCGTGTGGGGTGCGTACGGGTTTCGCGCGCCCCCACACGTCTCCTCCCCCCGAAGCGGAAGAGCTTCACCGAACCTCCCGAGGCGCGGTGGAGTGAAGAAAACCGGGTTGGGGAGGAGTGAAAACGTAGTGTGGCGTCACACTTCGTCGACCCAAAAGGGGTTTGAGTGAAACCGCGGAACTTCGATCAACGCCGGGGTGGTCGGCGATAGGCTGCACGACAGCTCCTTGTTCTCATTTAACCAAGAAATTTTCGCGATACGACCTACCCGATCGATTGATTAAGCATGCGGTGCGAAAAAAGTGGGTGACGTTGCGTGGGTCACACCCTCCACCAGGCGAGGAACGAACTCCACAACCCGCCCTTTTCCCGCTTGGTGTTCGGTCGGCTCTGATCCCCGGACGTAACAGGCTGTTGCTGCGGAGTCGGGTGTTTATCCATCCGTATGGGAGTGAAACGGGCGGGCAGTGCCGCCAGGCCGCGGTTGAAGGGGCCGGGACGCCAGGTCAGGCTTTCGCTGGGCACCGCCAGCTCGACGTCGGGCAGCTGGTTGAGCAGGTTCTCAATGGCCGACACCGTGATGAGCTGGGCCGGATCCTTCGCCGGACAGGCGTGCGGACCGGCGCTCCAGGCGAGGTGGGCACGCTTGCTCTGCTGCTCGCGGGAGGCGGCGAGCGCCGGATCCGAGTTGGCCGCGGCGTAGCTGACCAGGACGAGATCGCCCGCCCGCAGCTTGGTACCGGCGAATTCAACATCGGACACCGGGTAATGCGGCGAGTAATTCGCCATGGGCGGGCTGTTCCACAGCACATCGTCAATGGCGTCCTCGACCAGCAGTCCGCCACCCGAATACCGGTCGTCGGAGAGCAGCAGGTGGAGGCAATTGGCGATGAGATTCCGCAGCGGTTCCGCACCGGATCCCAGCAGCAATACCAGCTGATGCGCCATTTCCTCGTCGGTCAGCTGCGCATGGTGCTGCATAAGCCAGGACGTGACATCGTTCCCGGGGTTGGACCGTTTCAGCGCGACCAGCTCGCTGACGCTCTGGGTCAGTACCTCGTTGGCCTTTTCGGCGTTGATGCCGTCGAAAATGCCGGAGATGCCGAAGATGACCCGGTCACCGATTTCCGCGGGGCAGCCGAACAGCTCGCTGAACACGAAGAGCGGCAGCAGTTTGGCGTAGTCGTTCAGCAGGTCGACCGAACCGCGCGAGCTGAACTGCTCGATGAGGTAGCGGGAGACCCCGTCGACGTGCCGGCTCAGCTGGTGGGTGTCCACCTTGGCCAGGCTGTCGGTGACCGCCTGGCGCAGCCGCATGTGGTCGGCGCCGTCGGTGAACATGCAGTTCGGGCGGTACGCGAGCAGGGGCACAACCGGACTGCTGGGGCTGATCTTGCCCTCGTTCAGATCGCGCCAGCGGCGTGCGTCCTTGCGGAACGTGTCCGAGTTCTGCAGCAGCTGGAGCGCGGCCGAGTAGTCCGTGACGAGGGTGGCTTCGACACCGGGAGCCAATTCCACCGGAGCGGCGGCACCGTAACGGCGCATCCAGTCGTAGTACGCTTCCGGATTCGCCTGGAACTCGGATCCGTGCAGGGGCACCCGCCCATGGGCAGGGCAACCCGGCGGCGGAGCCGGGAAGTCCGATTGAGTGTCCATTCTTGCTCCTAGCGGGTACGTTCCTGTAGATAGCGGACAAGTGCCATCAGGGCATTGGCCGATGACTTCTCGTCACGCGCGTCACAGGTGACGATGGGTGTCTCGGGCAGCAGATCGAGCGCCTCGCGCAACTCCGCGTCGGGCCGGGCCGGCGTGCCGTCGAAGTGATTCACGGAAATCGCGTAGGGAAGTCCGTACTGCTCCACCAGGTCGATCACGGGGAAGGACTCCTTGAGCCGTTCCGGATCGACGAGGATCAATGCCCCGAGGGCGCCCCGGGTCATGTCTTCCCACACCTGGACGAAGCGTTCCTGTCCCGGTGTGCCGAAGAGATAGAGGACGAGGCGTTCGCTGAGCGTGAGGCGGCCGAAGTCCATGGCCACGGTGGTCGTGGTCTTGCCCCGGGTGCCCATCAGATCGTCGACGTGCGCACCGGCCTGCGTCATCCGTTCCTCGGTGCGCAGCGGCGGGATTTCCGACATGGTGCCGATGAACGTCGTCTTTCCGACCGCGAAGTGCCCCACGACCAGGATCTTGGCCGCGATCTGCACCGCGTCGTCCAGATAGACGTCCTCATCCGAAGCGGGCCTGGAGACCATCCAGTACCTCCTGAAGGAGTGAAACGTCGACGAGCTGGGCGGGAGGCGCGGGGGCGCGCGTGACCAGATAGCCGTCCGACGACAGGTCGGACAGCAGAACCTTGACGATGCCGATCGGAAGCCCCATATGGCCCGCGATCTCGGCAACCGAGAGATAGCCTCCTGAACACAGGTCCAGCAGGCTCCGCTTTTCCGGGTCGAGCGTCGGGGAACGTCTCTGCTCGGAGGCGGTCACCAGGGTGATCAGGTTGAACTGGTCGCTGTCCGGGAGTCCACGGCCGTTGGTGATGACGTACGGTCGCACTAATCCGGCGGACTCGGGCTCTTGCTCCTCCGGGGCAGTCATGCCTGAACGCCCGATTCACGGGGTGGAGTGGTCAGCGCCTTGCCGAGCTGACCGACGAGCTGCTGCATGCGGAAGGTGATGTCGGCCATGTCGACGTCGGGCGCGGAGGAGACCGCCAGATAGGCGCCCTCGCCGGCCGATATGAGGAAGACCCAGCCGCCGTCGAACTCGACCAGCGTCTGGCGCCAGTTCATGTGCGGGCCACCACAGAAGCCGGCCATCGTGCGGCTCAGCGACTGGATGCCGCTCATCGCGGCGGCGACGGTGTCGGCCTCGTCCTTCCTGACCTCTTGAGATCGGGCCATCAGCAGACCGTCGGCGGAAACCAGGATCGCGTGACGCGCCCCGGGTACTTCCAGGGCGCTGTCAAGCATCCATGACAGGTCGTTGTTCACTGAGGATCATGCCCTTCCCTGTTCGGGTTTGCGGAGCGACCGGACTGTGTGCCGCGCTGGAAGGCGCCCATGATCGAGGCGGTTTCCTCGCTCGTCCGGGCGGGAGCGTTCGCGGTGTCTGACTGCGGCACGATGGAGATGGACCCCTTGCGGCGGCGTTTGGGCAGGCCGCCCGCGGTGGAACCGCTCTCTTCCGGGGTGGGAGCCGTGGACTGACGGGGTGCGGGCTGCTCTTCCGGCTCGGGCATGTTGGTCAGAAGGTCCTCGGGAAGGAGCACTACGGCGCGCACACCACCGTAGGGAGAGGCCGAATCGACGGAGACGGTGAAGCCGTAGCGGGAGGCGAGCACACCGATCACCGCGAAGCCGAACTGAGGCGGATTGCCCAGGCCCGTGACGCCCGACGCGCGCTGCGCGGAGAGCAGTTCGTCGGCCCGGTTCTTCTCCTCCTCGTTCATACCGACACCGGCGTCATCGATGATGATGCAGACGCCCTTGGGGACGGTGCGGATGGTGATGTCGATGGGGGAATCGGGGGCGGAGTAGCTGGTCGCGTTGTCCAGCAGCTCGGCCAGGGCCAGAGCGACCGGTTCGACGGCCCGGCTGACCAGGGCGAAATTGCTCTGGGAGCGAATCTCGACGCGCGTGTAGTGGCGGATGCGGCCCTTGGCGCTGCGCACCACGTCATAGACGGAGGCGACGGCCCGCTGACGGCCCAGCCAGCCGTCACACAGCACGGCGATCGACTGCGCACGGCGGCCGAACTGCGAGTTCATGTGGTCGATCTCCAGCAGATCCTGGAGAATGTGGTGCTCGCCGTAGCGGTCCTGCAGCTTCGAGATGGCCAGCTGCTGCTCGTTGGCGAGACCCTGAAGCGTCCGCATGGCGGACTTCAGCGCGCTCTTGGTGGCTTCCTCGGCGCGTACGTGAGCGTCTTGGACCGCGGCCGCGTAGTTGTTCTCGAGTTCGGCGTTGCGGTTCCCCAGTTCCGCCTTCTCGGCGCTGAGCTTCGCTCTCGCTTTCCGCCCGCGAATTATGGCGGTTGCGGCGAGAGGCGTGCCAGCGATCAGGGCCCAGAGCGCAGGATCCTGTATGTAATGCGTCATAAGACTCTCTTTAAACGACTAGACCGCCAGGGACTGAAGGGGTGTGCTGCGTGAATAAGAATCCGGGGGTTTCGGAGGGGCGGCGGTAAGTCAGCGCCCGTACGGCGTCCGAGGGGACGCGGCGCACCGCACTCGTCCTGCCGCGGGCAGCGCACGGGCTCGGGTGCGCCGGTACGGCCCCATATGCCCAACTCGCGGCATAGTGCTCCTCGGAAGTGGTAACCCTCTCGGCTGATTCACCGGATCGCCGTGTGTCTTACGGGCCCTTGGCTCGCCTGGCAAGCGCGGTGATCGTATCACCAGGGTCAGGAGGCCCCGTGCATGTGCCGGTGTCTCATTCAACCACCTGACAGTGTTTCAGCCACCCCCGCATTTTGCCTCATTGGTCGACGTCAGCGCGTGTTCCGCGGGTCCGGGTGAGGTTCGCCGCCGACTGCTCCGGGCGGTGGTTCCAGCCATCAGATATCGGGCATTCACCGCGCGCTGTGAGCGCATTGTGGAGGGTGTGTGGAGATGGTCGTCGAATTGCATCGACATTAATTGTCTTTACTTTCGCGTTACGGATTTACTTCCGATAAGCGGCGTATCGGAATCCGCGGGCCGCGGCCGGTATCGTCGGGACGTGTCCGATCAGCCGTGCCCCGCCTCCGCTCCCACCCTCTTCACCTGGGAGTTCGCCACCGATCCCTACCCCGCGTACGCCTGGCTACGCGAGCACGCCCCGGTGCATCGGACCACGCTGCCCAGCGGGGTCGAGGCCTGGCTGGTGACCCGCTACGCCGACGCCCGGCAGACCCTCGCCGACGCGCGGCTGTCGAAGAACCCCCAGCGGCACAGTGAATCCGCTCACGCCCGGGGCAAGGTGGGCATCCCCGGCGAGCAGCGCGCGGATCTGATGACGCATCTGCTCAATATCGATCCCCCCGACCACACCCGGCTGCGGCGGCTGGTGTCCAAGGCGTTCACCCCGCGCCGCGTCGCCGCCTTCGCCCCGCGGGTGCGCGAGTTGACCGACGACCTCATCGACGCCTTCGCGGCCCGGGGGGAGGCGGACCTCATCCACGAGTTCGCCTTTCCTCTCCCCATCTACGCGATCTGCGATCTGCTCGGCGTCCCCCGGGAGGACCAGGACGACTTCCGGGACTGGGCCGGAACGATGATCCGGCACGGCGGGGGCCCGCGCGGCGGAGTGGCCCGCGCGGTGAAGCGGATCCGCGCGTACCTGGCCGAGCTGATCCACCGTAAGCGCGCCGCCCTCGGCGACGACCTGATCTCCGATCTGATCCGGGCCAGCGACCACGGCGACCACCTCACCGAGAACGAGGCCGCGGCGATGGCCTTCATCCTTCTCTTCGCGGGCTTCGAGACCACCGTCAATCTGATCGGCAACGGCCTCTACGCGCTGCTGCGCAACCCCGGGCAGCGGGCCCGGCTGCAACGACACCTGGAAGAAGCGGAAGAAGGGGACGAGGGGCTGCTCGCCACCGGCGTCGAGGAACTGCTCCGCTACGACGGCCCGGTGGAGATGGCCACCTGGCGGTTCGCCACCGAGCCGGTCACCATCGGCGGGCAGCACATCGCCGAGGGCGAGCCGGTGCTGGTGGTGCTCGCCGCCGCCGACCGCGACCCCGAGCGCTTCGCCGACCCCGACGTCCTCGATCTGGCCCGCACCGACAACCAGCACCTCGGCTACGGCCACGGCATCCACTACTGCCTGGGCGCCCCGCTGGCCCGCCTGGAGGCACAGACCGCGCTCGCCACCCTGCTGCGCCGGATCCCCGACCTCCAACTGGCGGCGGATCCGGAGGACCTGCGCTGGCGCGGCGGACTCATCATGCGCGGGCTGCGCACCCTCCCGGTGACCTGGGGGAAGTGACTGCCGGTCAGGCGCGTGACCGCGGCGTGACCTGGGATACACCGGCTTGTGATGATCGTGTGACGTCGCTATGTTCAACCGGCAAACGACCCCCACACGAGAGGCGATTCGCATGCTTTCCGGGAACGGACGTCACCGCCGCCCCCGCCAGGCTCCGGCCATCGTCGTCGCGGCGGGGGTGACCGGCGCGAGCATCGCCATCCCGCTCCTCGGAGCGACCGGCGCCCAGGCCGCCCCGGCCTCCACCTGGGACCGGGTCGCCGAGTGCGAGAGCGCCGGGATGTGGAGCGCCAACGAGGGCAACGGCTTCTACGGCGGTCTCCAGCTGACCCTCGACATGTGGAAGAAGTACGGCGGCACCGACTACGCCCCGCGCCCCGACCTCGCCAGCCGCTCCCAGCAGATAGCCGTCGCCGAGGCGATACTCGGCGACCGCGGCCCGGACGCCTGGCCCAGCTGCGCGCTCAACGCCGAGCTGACCGACGACGGCGACGCCCCGGATGTGAACCCGGGCAGCACGGCGCGCCCCTCCCAGCAGCCCCCGCAGCGTGGCGACTCGGGCCGGGACGCCGGAGAGCCGGAGCGGCCCCACCTCTCCAAGGCCCCCGACGGGCTGGACGACGACGCGCCCTCCCCGTCCCCTTCTACTGACGCGCCGGACCCCTCGCCGTCCCCGTCCTCTTCTTCGTCTCCCTCCTCCGACGAGGACGAGGGCGAGGACGCCTCCGAAGGACCCGCCACGACCCCGACGCCCCCCTCCGCGGACGCCTCGGATGCGTCCGGCGCCTCCACGCCCTCCGGCAAGCACCGGGGCGAGCCGGAGAGGGACGCGCGACCGGGCGACCGTGCCTCGCGTGGCGGAGCGCATCGTGCCGAAAACCCCACGGATGGCGGCTACACGGTGCGTCCGGGTGACAACCTTTCAGCAATCGCCGAAAAGCAGGAATTGGGCGGCGACTGGCGGCAGATCTACGAAGGCAACGAGAACCTCATCGGAACCGACCCGGATCTCATCCTCCCTGGTCAGCGACTTGACCTGACTGTCAGGGGCCAGTAGTTCGGGGTGATTTGCCCGATCTGGCGCCGGTGAGACATACCTCTCGTCACATTTTCCGGGCCGTCCCTGGTGTCCGGTCTCTCCGCACCCGGCCCCACCTGCGCCGATGTGGCCCGAGTGAGATCGATAACAGCCCTCTTCGCTGCGATAAGGGTGTTTGAACGTTTCCCGCACGTGTGTTTAACGTCTTTCCGCTCGCCACCGCGAGCACCGTCGACCGTCACGCCGAGTCCTGCCGGCGGTCGTCCGGTACCGACGCGCCAGCGCCGAAGGCAGGAGCGGGGGACCCAAGGTAAGTGCCGCGAGGCCGGCGAAACCGGCCGAACGGCTAGGGGTGAAGCCCGGTGCGAACCCCGCACCGGGCCGGGCAACTCACGCCCGAACCCGACAGCTCACCTCGTAGGCGTCGGTGAGGAAACGAACGAACATGTCCAACGCTCAGGGCAAGCACCGTCGTCCTTCCAAGGCCACCCGCATCACCGCGCTCGTCGGCCTCGCCGGAGCCGCCGTGGCCACTCCGCTCATCGGTGCGACGTCCGCCTCTGCCGCCACCAGCTCCCAGTGGGACCAGGTCGCGCAGTGCGAGTCCGGCGGCAACTGGTCGATCAACACCGGCAACGGGTACTACGGCGGCCTGCAGTTCTCCTCCTCCACCTGGGCCGCCTACGGCGGTACCGCGTTCGCACCGACCGCCGACAAGGCGGGCAAGTCCCAGCAGATCCAGGTGGCCGAGAAGGTCCTCGCCAGCCAGGGCAAGGGCGCCTGGCCGGTCTGTGGCAAGGGCCTGACCAGCGGCGGCGCCCCCGCCCCCGCGCCGTCCGCGCCGCAGCAGAGCCAGTCCGACTCCACGCAGCCGGCCCCGTCCGCCAAGCCGAAGGCCGCGCCGCGCAGCGCGCCCGAGCACGCCGCGCGCTCCGAGGCCCGTGGCCCGGTCAAGAAGGGCGACGGCGAGTACAAGGTCAAGTCCGGTGACACCCTCGGCAAGATCGCCAAGACGGAGGACGTCAAGGGCGGCTGGAAGAAGCTCTTCGAGCTGAACAAGAACGTCGTCCAGCAGGCCGACCTGATCTTCCCCGGCCAGCAGCTCCACCTCAGCTGAGCCGCACCACCGTAGTCAACGAGCCCCGGCGGGGTGCGCCGCCCCCACGGTGCACCCCGCCGGGGCTTCGGTGCGGTTAGGCTCATGCTGCTACCGAAGACCCATACGAAGGAGATCCTCGTGCCGTCCATCGACGTCGTCGTAGCTCGCGAGATCCTCGACTCGCGAGGCAACCCCACGGTCGAGGTCGAGGTCGGCCTCGACGACGGCAGCACCGGCCGTGCCGCCGTCCCGTCCGGCGCCTCCACGGGCGCCTTCGAGGCCCTCGAGCTCCGTGACGGCGACAAGAACCGCTACGGCGGCAAGGGCGTGGAGAAGGCCGTCCTCGCCGTCATCGAGCAGATCGGCCCCGAGCTGGTCGGTTACGACGCCACCGAGCAGCGCCTGATCGACCAGGCGATGTTCGACCTGGATGCCACCCCGGACAAGTCCTCGCTCGGCGCCAACGCCATCCTCGGCGTCTCCCTCGCCGTGGCGCACGCCGCCTCCGAGGCGTCCGACCTGCCCCTCTTCCGTTACCTCGGCGGTCCGAACGCGCATCTGCTGCCGGTCCCGATGATGAACATCCTGAACGGCGGCTCGCACGCCGACTCCAATGTGGACATCCAGGAGTTCATGATCGCGCCGGTCGGCGCCGAGTCCTTCTCCGAGGCCCTGCGCTGGGGTGCCGAGGTCTACCACACCCTGAAGGGCGTGCTGAAGGAGCGGGGCCTGTCCACCGGCCTCGGCGACGAGGGCGGCTTCGCGCCGAACCTCGACTCCAACCGGGACGCCCTGGACCTGATCGTCGAGGCCATCAAGAAGGCCGGCTACCAGCCGGGCCAGGACATCGCGCTCGCGCTCGACGTCGCCGCCTCCGAGTTCCACAAGGACGGCGTCTACCAGTTCGAGGGCAAGGACCGCACCGCGTCCGAGATGACCGCGTACTACGCCGAGCTGGTCGAGGCGTACCCGCTGGTCTCCATCGAGGACCCGCTGAACGAGGAGGACTGGGACGGCTGGAAGACGATCACCGAGCAGCTGGGTGACAAGGTCCAGCTGGTCGGCGACGACCTCTTCGTCACCAACCCCGAGCGGCTGGCCCGCGGCATCGAGAACGACACCGCGAACGCCCTGCTGGTCAAGGTCAACCAGATCGGCTCGCTCACCGAGACCCTCGACGCCGTCGAGCTGGCCCAGCGCAGCGGCTTCAAGTGCATGATGTCGCACCGCTCCGGTGAGACCGAGGACGTCACCATCGCCGACCTGGCCGTCGCCACCAACTGCGGCCAGATCAAGACCGGCGCCCCGGCCCGCTCCGAGCGGGTGGCCAAGTACAACCAGCTGCTGCGCATCGAGGAGATCCTGGACGACGCCGCGGTGTACGCGGGCCGCTCCGCCTTCCCGCGCTTCAAGGGCTGACAGCGGACACGTCTGACGCCTGTCCCCGGCCGCGGTCCCGTACCGTGGCCGGGGACAGCCCCTACTCAAGCGGGCCCTGCTCAAGCGAAGTCATCACCGGGGAGGCGACGTGCCGGCGGATCGGTTCTCCACCGCGACCAGGCTCAAGGCGCTCGGCGAACACGCCGCCGCCCGGGTCTACCGCGCCCGGATCAAGCGCCGCAGCCGGCTCACCGGCCGGGCCGCCCTCCTCGCGCTGGTGGTCTGCTCCCTCGTGGTCGCCCTGGCCTATCCCATGCGGCAGTACATCTCCCAGCGCTCGGAGATCGCCGACCAGCGGCGCCAGGCCCAGCGCGAACGCGCCGAGGTGGCCAAGCTGCGCGAGCAGAAGGCCCGGCTGCGCGATCCCGCGTACATCGAGCGGCGGGCCCGCGAGCACCTGCACTATCTGATGCCGGGCGAGACCGGCTTCAGCATGGTGGACCCCGGCGCCAACGCCGAGCACTCCACCGACCAGGGCGCGGCCGACCGCCCCTGGTACACCAACCTCTGGGACACCGTGGACACGGCGGACGAGCCGAAGGCGGCCGCCGCGGACCGCTGACGCGCCGCGCCGGCGCCCGTCACGGTCGCACCCGGTCCGACACCGAGCGAAGAGAACTTTTCCCCTCATGGACACGCCCCCTCCGCAGACGGAGCCCACCGCGCCCACCGCCGCGGACATCGCCGCCGTCAAGGAGCAGCTGAACCGCGTACCGCGGGGGCTGCGCGCCGTCGCGCACCGCTGCCCCTGCGGCAGCCCCGATGTCGTCGAGACCGCGCCGCGCCTCGAGGACGGGACCCCGTTCCCCACCCTCTACTACCTGACCTGCCCGCGCGCCGCGTCCGCGATCGGCACGCTGGAGGCGGAGGGCGTGATGAAGGAGATGACGGCCCGGCTCGGCAGCGACCCCGAGCTGGCCGCCGCCTACCGCGCCGCCCACGAGGACTACATCGCCCGCCGCGACGCCATCGAGGAGCTGAAGGGCTTCCCGAGCGCGGGCGGCATGCCGGACCGGGTGAAGTGCCTGCACGTCCTGGTCGGCCACTCCCTCGCGGCCGGGCCCGGGGTCAACCCGCTCGGTGACGAGGCGATCGCGCTGCTGCCCGAGTGGTGGCGCAAGGGCCCGTGCGTCGCGCCCTGTGCCGGGCCGACCGAGGGGGAGAGCGCATGACCCGCGTCGCGGCCGTGGACTGCGGCACCAATTCGATCCGGCTGCTGGTCGCCGACGCCGACCCGGCCACGGGCGAGCTGACCGAGCTGGACCGCCGGATGACGATCGTCCGGCTGGGCCAGGGCGTGGACCGCACCGGCCGGCTGGCCCCCGAGGCGCTGGAGCGCACCTTCGCCGCATGCCGGGAGTACGCGGAGGTCATACGCGAGCTGGGCGCCGAGCGCGTCCGCTTCGTCGCCACCTCGGCCTCGCGGGACGCCGAGAACCGCGAGGAGTTCGTGCGCGGCGTCGTGGACATCCTCGGCGTCGAGCCCGAGGTGATCACCGGCGATCAGGAGGCGGAGTTCTCCTTCACCGGCGCGACCAAGGAGCTGACCGGGCATGAGCATCTGAGCGGTCCGTTCCTGGTGGTGGACATCGGCGGGGGTTCGACCGAGTTCGTCAGCGGTGACGACGGGGTGCGGGCGGCCCGCAGCGTGGACGTCGGCTGCGTACGGCTGACCGAGCGTCATCTGGTGGTCAACAATCAAGTCTCCGATCCGCCAACGCCCGGTCAGATTGATGCCATGAAGGCGGATATCGGCCGGGCGCTGGACCTGGCCGGGGAGACGGTGCCGCTCCCGGGGGCCTGCCGCCCCGGGGACGGCGGGCACACCCTGGTCGGACTGGCCGGTTCGGTCACCACCGTCGCGGCCATCGCGCTCGGTCTGGCGGAGTACGACTCGGCCGCGATCCACCACGCCAGGGTTCCGGCCGACCGGGTCGCTGAGATCACCGGCAAGCTGCTGACCTCGACGCATGCCGAACGGGCGACGATCGGGGCGATGCATCCGGGCCGGGTCGACGTGATCGGCGCGGGTGCGCTCGTGCTGCTTTCGATCATGGAACGGACCGGTGCCGAGGAGGTCGTGGTGAGTGAACACGACATCCTCGACGGCATCGCCTGGAGCATCGCCTGAGCGGGCCCGTTACCGTATGAGCGGTGCCGGAGGGCCGGATCGGGGGCCTTTGGCAAAGGCCCGCCACAAGAGTTCGTGAAATCCTTCACATGAAAAAATTGCCTGGTGGCCGCCTCCTGGGGGTCGCCGAGGGCGCTTTTGGTGACGGTGTTCAACAAGTGGCCGGATCATGGGCCGGCCCATCCGGTACGGCGGATCGCGCGGGAACCCTGTGGTCTACTCCCGCGTTCAACGACTATCGCTGCTCAGCGGGGCTGGGAACGTCTTGATCCGCTTACCGGTTCCCCCGCGCCGCTATGGCGTCCATCACGAGGGCGGCGGAGTGTAGCAGATACCCCCACATTGCTTGTGAAGGGGCTCACGAGGTCCCCCTCCTGGGGTGCTGGATACTCGAATCATGAGCACCACGGAGCGTCCCAGGATCCTCGTTGTAGGCGGTGGGTACGTAGGCCTGTACGCGGCGCGCCGCATCCTCAAGAAGATGCGGTACGGCGAGGCGACTGTCACGGTCGTCGACCCCCGCTCGTACATGACGTACCAGCCCTTCCTCCCCGAAGCTGCGGCCGGCAGCATCTCTCCGCGCCACGTCGTGGTTCCGCTGCGGCGTGTGCTCCCCAAGGCGGAGGTCCTCACCGGCCGGGTGTCCAACATCGACCAGGACCGCAAGGTCGCCGTCGTCCAGCCGCTCGTCGGCGAGTCGTACGAGCTGCCCTTCGACTACCTGGTCATCGCGATGGGCGCGGTCTCCCGCACCTTCCCGATTCCCGGCCTGGCCGAGAACGGCATCGGGATGAAGGGCATCGAAGAGGCCATCGGCCTGCGCAACCACGTTCTCGAGCAGCTCGACAAGGCCGACTCCACCACGGATGAGGACATCCGCCGCAAGGCGCTCACCTTCGTCTTCGTCGGCGGTGGCTTCGCGGGTGCGGAGACCATCGGCGAGGTCGAGGACATGGCCCGCGACGCGGCGAAGTACTACCCGAACGTGAAGCGCGAGGACATGCGCTTCGTGCTCGTCGACGCGGCCGACAAGATCCTCCCCGAGGTGGGCCCGAAGCTCGGCCAGTGGGGCCTGGAGCACCTGCAGAAGCGCGGTGTCGAGGTCTACCTCAACACCTCGATGAACTCCTGCGTCGACGGCCACGTGGTGCTCAAGAACGGGCTCGAGGTCGACTCGAACACCATCGTGTGGACCGCGGGCGTCAAGCCCAACCCGGCGCTCGCCCGGTTCGGCCTCCCGCTCGGCCCGCGCGGCCACGTGGACACCGGCGCCACCCTCCAGGTGAAGGGCACCGACTACATCTGGGCCGCGGGCGACAACGCCCAGGTGCCGGACCTCGCCTCCGGCGAGGGCGCCTGGTGCCCGCCGAACGCCCAGCACGCGCTGCGTCAGGCCAAGGTCCTCGGCGACAACGTGATCTCGGGCATGCGGGGCTTCCCGCAGGGCGAGTACAAGCACGCCAACAAGGGCGCCGTCGCGGGTCTCGGCCTCCACAAGGGCGTCGCGATGATCGTCATGGGCAAGATGAAGATCAAGCTCAAGGGCCGGCTGGCCTGGTACATGCACCGTGGCTACCACGGTCTGGCGATGCCGACCTTCAACCGCAAGATCCGGGTCATCGCCGACTGGACGCTGGGCATGTTCCTCAAGCGCGAGGTCGTCTCCCTCGGCGCCATGGAGAACCCCCGCGAGGAGTTCTACGAGGCCGCCGCCCCGGTCTCCGCGGCCGCCGCCGCGAAGAAGCCCGCCGCCGAGGTCACCGCGGAGAAGGCCAAGGCGTCCTGACGCCGGACCGGCGGCACCGGGCACGCCCACACCGGGCACTCGTACATCTGAACATCGGACACATCTGAACATCGAGCAAGCGCCGAGGGCGTCCGCCATCCGTGGGGCGGGCGCCCTTCGCATGCGCGCTTTTTTACCGATTCCAGACGTGTCGGCGGGACTGTACGGGCGGTTCCATGGTGTTTACGTGGGGAGTGAATCTTCCTGACTCGCCATCATGGAGGTGTGCCGACATGACCCACGCCGCCGCGCGACTGGCCGCCCTGGCCGAGGAGGTGGTGGGAGCCCCGCTCCCGCTCCGCGTCCGGGCCTGGGACCGCAGTGAGGCCGGGCCGCCCGGCGCCCCGGTCCTGATCCTGCGGCGCCGGCGGGCGTTGCGCAGGATGCTGTGGAAGCCGGGCGAACTGGGCCTGGCCCGGGCCTGGGTGGCGGGGGACCTCGACATCGAGGGCGACCTGTACGAGGCGCTGGAGCGGCTGGCCGGGCTGCTGTGGGAGAAGGACGAGCCCGCCGCCTCGCGCTCGGCCCGCCTCGCCACGGCGTGGAAGTCCCTGCGCGACCCGGGGACGCGCGCCGCCGTCCGCGATCTGGTCGCCCTCGCCGGCCCCGGACTGCCGCCCGCCCCGCCGCGCGAGGAGGCCGGGACGGGCCGTGGGCCGCTGCACACGCTGCGCCGTGACAAGCGGGCCATCAGCCACCACTACGACGTCGGCAACGACTTCTACGAGCTGGTGCTCGGCCCCTCGATGGTCTACTCCTGCGCCTACTGGGAGAGAGCCGACACCACGCTGGAGGAGGCCCAGCGGGCCAAACTCGACCTGGTCTGCCGCAAGCTCGCGCTCGAACCCGGGCAGCGGCTGCTGGACGTGGGGTGCGGCTGGGGCTCGATGGTGCTGCACGCGGCGCGCGAGTACGGGGTGCGGGCGGTCGGCATCACGCTCTCCGAGGAACAGGCCGGCTACGCCCGCAAGCGCGTCGCGGACGCCGGGCTGACCGAGAAGGTCGAGATCCGGGTGCAGGACTACCGCGAGATCGACGACGGCCCGTACGACGCGATCTCCTCGATCGGCATGGCCGAGCACGTGGGTTCCGTGCGGTACGCCGAGTACACCGGCATCCTGCACCGGCTGCTGGTCCCCGGCGGGCGGCTGCTGAACCACCAGATCGCGCGGCGCCCCGAACCGGACGAGGAGGCGTACCACGTGGACGAGTTCATCGACCGCTACGTCTTCCCCGACGGGGAACTGGCCCCCCTCGGCCGGACCGTGACCCAGCTGGAGGAGGCCGGTTTCGAGGTGCGCGACGTGGAGGCGATCCGTGAGCACTACGCGCTCACCCTGCGCCGCTGGGTCGCCAACCTGGAGCGGTCCTGGCCGCAGGCCGTCCGGCTGACCTCCCCGGGCCGGGCCCGGGTCTGGCGGCTCTACATGGCCGCCTCCGCCCTGTCGTTCGAGCGCAACCGGATCGGCGTCAACCAGGTCCTGGCCGTCCGTACGCCGGACAGCGGCGCGTCCGGGCTGCCGCTGCGGGCCCGCGACTGGCGCGGCTGACCGGCGCCGGGAACGGTGAACGGGCTCGGTGCGCCGCGCGGCACACCGAGCCCGTTCACCGTCATCCGGGGCCGCTACTCGGCCTTGATGGCCTCCAGCATGTTGAGCTTGGCCGCCCGGCGCGCGGGCCACAGGGCCGCCAGCACGCCCACGACCGCGGCCATCGCCAGGAACAGGCCCATCCGGCCCCACGGCAGGACCAGTTCGTAGGTCGTAAGACCGGTGGAGATCAGCTCACCGGCCGCCCAGCCGAAGAAGACCCCGAGGCCGATCCCGAGCACCCCGCCGAAGAGCGAGATGACCAGCGACTCCAGCCGCACCATCCGCTTGATGCCGCGCCGGTCCAGGCCGATGGCCCGCAGCATGCCGATCTCCTGCGACCGCTCGAAGACCGACATGGCCAGGGTGTTGATGACCCCGAGCACCGCGACGATCACGGCCATGGCCAGCAGGCCGTAGAGCATGTTCAGCATCAGGGTGAAGAGCTTGGCGATGCTGTCGGAGATGTCCTGCTTGTTCTGGACCTGGAGGGCCGGGTTGTTGCCGAGCGCCTTGGTCAGCGCGTCCTTGTTGGCCTCGGTCGTCCCGCCCTTGGTCTTCAGCATCACCTGGAAGTCGGTGACGGTGGCCATGTGCGGGGTGATGGTGGCGGCGTCGACCATGACCCCGCGGATCATCTGGTTGCCCTCGTACACACCGCCCACGGTCAGCTTGCCGCCGCGGCCGTCCTGGTACGTCACCGGGATGGCCGAGCCGACCTTCCAGTGGTTGCTGTCGGCGGTCTTGTCGTCGACGACGACCTTCTGCCCGCCGAAGCCGGAGAACGACCCGTGGACGAAGTCCACGCCGACCAGCTGCTTGATGGCCTTCGGGTTGACCCCGGTCAGGGACTCGGTCTCGCCGCCGACCTTGGCCGGGGCCTGGCGCAGCGGGCTGACCGCGGTGACCTCGGGCTGCTTCTCCAGCTTCTCGGCCACGTCCGGGGACAGCGGCCGCGGCGCCCCGCCGGCGCCGCCCATGCTGACGACGTAGTCGGACTTCAGCCCGTCCGAGGCCATCTGGTCGATGCCCTTCTGGACGCTGCCCGCGATGACCGTCATGCCGGTGATCAGGGTGAGGCCGACCATGAGCGCGGAGGCGGTGGCGGCGGTGCGGCGCGGGTTGCGCACCGCGTTCTGCCGGGCGAGCTTGCCGGACATCCCGAAGAGCCGCAGCACCGGCGCGGCCGCGGCGATCAGCGGCCGGGACAGCAGCGGGGTGAGCACGAACACGCCGATCACCAGGACCGCCGCGCCGAACGCCATCGGGCCCTTGCCGTCCATGCCCTGGCCGGAGCCGTACAGCACCAGCGCGACACCGGCCGCGGCGAGCAGCGCGCCGATCGTGTTCCGTACCACCAGACCGCGGGTCGTCGGCGCGGCGTGCACGCTGCTCATGGCGGCGACCGGCGGGATCTTCGCGGCGCGGCGGCCCGGCAGCCAGGCGGCGAGCACCGTCACCACGACGCCGACGAGCAGCGAGACCGCCACGGTCGCCGGCTGGACGACCAGCGGCCCGTCCGGGACGGTGGCCCCGGTGGAGGACAGCAGCGAGCGCAGCCCGGCGCCGATGCCGACACCGGCGGCCATGCCCACGACGGCCGCGATGGCGCCGACGGCGGTGGCCTCGATCAGCACCGAGCGGGTCACCTGACGGCGGCTCGCGCCGACCGCCCGCATCAGGGCCAGTTCCTTGGTGCGCTGGGCGACCAGCATGGTGAAGGTGTTGGCGATGATGAAGATGCCGACGAAGAGCGCGATCCCGGCGAACACCAGCATGGCGGTCTGCATGCTGCTCATGCCCTGCTTGATCTGCTCGGCCTGGTCGTCGGCGAGCTTCTGGCCGGTGGCGGCCCTGGCGTCCGGCGGAAGGATCTTGTCGACCGCGGACTTCAGCGCGGCCTGCGAGGTCCCGGCGGCGGCCTTCACGTCGATCTCGTCGAACTGGCCGGGCTTGGCGAACAGCTTCTGCGCGGTGGCGTTGTCGTACAGCGCGAGGCTGCCGCCCGCCGCCACATTGCCGTCGTCGGTGGTGAAGACGCCGGAGATCTTCTCGGTGCGCACCGGGCCGTTCACGGACACCCGGATGGTGTCACCGGCCTTGTAGTGGCCCTTCGCGGCGGACTTGGAGTCGAGCGCGATCTCGCCCGGGGCCTTGGGCGCGCGGCCCTCGGTCATCGTGTACCGCGGGTCCTTGCCGTCGGGGCCCGGGTAGTAGTTCCCGCCGAGGGTGGAGAAGCCGCCGCCGAGCAGGTCGCCCTTGCGGTCGGAGAGGGCGGTGAAGCCCTTGACGACCCCCGTGGCGGAGGCGGCGCCGGGCACCTTGGCCGCCTTGTCGAGCACCTGCTGGCCGAGCCGCGGCGTGGAGCCGGGGACGCCCGAGCCGGAGTCGGACTTGTGCGGGGTGATGGCGACGTCGACGCCGTCGAAGCCCTTCTCGGAGCTCTTCTGGTAGGCGGCGGAGATGGTGTTGGTGAAGACCAGGGTGCCGGAGACGAAGGCCACGCCGAGCATGACGGCGAGGACGGTCATCAGCAGCCGGGCCTTGTGCGCGAGCACATTGCGCAAGGCGGTACGGAGCATGGGAAGTCAGTCCTGGGGAGGAAGGGAGACGTGCGGAGGCTTGGAAACGTCGTGCGGTGACGGGCGCGCGCCTCGCGTCAGCTCGTACGGCCCTTGGCGTCGAACCGCTTCATGCGGTCCAGCACCGAGTCGGCGGTCGGGTCGGTCAGCTCGTCCACGATCTGGCCGTCGGCGAGGAAGACCACCCGGTCGGCGTAGGCCGCGGCGACCGGGTCGTGGGTCACCATGACCACGGTCTGGCCCAGTTCGCGCACCGAGTTGCGCAGGAAGCCCAGCACCTCGGCGCCGGAGCGGGAGTCGAGGTTCCCGGTGGGCTCGTCCGCGAAGATGATCTCGGGCTTGCCGGCCAGCGCGCGGGCGACGGCCACCCGCTGCTGCTGACCACCGGAGAGCTGGCTCGGGCGGTGCTTGAGCCGCCCGGCCAGGCCGACCGTCTCCACGACCTGGTCCAGCCACTTCTGGTCGGCCTTGCGGCCCGCTATGTCCATCGGCAGGGTGATGTTCTCCAGCGCGTTCAGCGTCGGCAGGAGGTTGAACGCCTGGAAGATGAACCCGATCTTGTCGCGGCGCAGTTGGGTGAGCTTCTTGTCCTTGAGGGCCGTCAGCTCGACATCGCCGATGCGGGCCGAGCCGCTGGCGACGGAGTCCAGGCCCGCCATGCAGTGCATGAGCGTCGACTTGCCCGAACCCGACGGGCCCATGATCGCGGTGAACTCGGCCTGCCGGAACTCGACGGAGACGGCGTCCAGGGCGACGACCTGGGTCTCGCCCTGTCCGTAGACCTTGGAGAGGTCCGTTGCTCGGGCCGCCGCCGTCGTGGAACGGGCGGCGGTCTCGACGCCAGTGGTGGTGGTGGTCACGGTGCGGGGCTCCTGTCGTGCGGTGCGGGTCGTCCGGGACGTCCTTCCATCGTCCTTGCCGTGAGCAAGGACGGGATCCGTCGCTCCTCCGGTTCTGCGCGCGACTCGGGTCGTAGGCGCGCGGCCCGGAGTCCTCCTTGGGTAGGAGAGGACCCCCGAACGGGGGCATCGAGATTGCGTCAATCCGCCGTCAAAGGGGTCACAGGGCATATAAGCAGGTCCGGTCGGGCGCCGGCATCGGCGGGTAGCCTGACCCACTGCTGATGGGCCCTCAGTTGCCAATAAAATAAGACAACCTCGGTCCGGTGATTCGCTGTTCGGGTTCATCGGCCCGGATAGGCTCGTGCTGCTCTCCCATGGGGAGGGAGGTACGCAGGACGTACGTCCCAGGGTGAGCCGATGCCCGGATGGTGGAATGCAGACACGGCGAGCTTAAACCTCGCTGCCCCTCGCGGGCGTACCGGTTCAAGTCCGGTTCCGGGCACCTCCAGATCTCGTGGGCGCACTCTGCGTGCGTGGCCGGTCGCCCACCGTACGACCAGGGCTTATATCCGGCCCCGCACCGGCTCCCGCGGGGCCTCGCGCTGTCGTTACGCGCGTGAAAAGATCCTCCTTGGGCACTAGGGTGCTTTCTTTGCTTACCCATTACTCTTAGGTCAAGGTCGCGCAGGGCGGCCATGGAGGAGTGAGATGAGGAGCAGCAACCCGGTCTTCTCGCGACGGGGGTTCAGCCGCAGCGGCGGCTACGCCGGCTTCGGCGCGGCCCAGCAGGCCGGGGGCCCCGCCGCAGCCCAGGGCAACCCCTACGCGGGCAGCAACCCGTACGCGCAGACGCAAGCCGCACCGGCCAATCCCTATGCGGCCGGTGGCCAGCAGAACCTGACGCCCGAGCAGCTCCAGCAGATGTACGGAGCGCCCCCGGCCGGTCCGCAGACCGGCCGGATGACGATGGACGACGTCGTCATGCGCACCGGTATGACGCTGGGCACCGTCATCGTCGCCGCGGCCGTCGCCTGGATCGCGCACCTTCCGATCGGTGCGGGCATCGGCGCCGCGCTGGTCGCGATGGTGCTGGGCCTGGTGCAGTCGTTCAAGCGCACGCCCTCGCCCGCGCTCATCATGGGGTACGCCCTCTTCGAGGGGCTTTTCCTCGGCGTCATCAGCCAGGTGTACAACGAGCGCTGGTCCGGCGCCCCGATGCAGGCGGTCCTCGGCACGATGGCCGTGTTCGTCGGTGTGCTCGCCGCGTACAAGACCCGGCTCATCCGGGTGAACGCGCGCTTCCAGCGCTTCGTGCTCGCGGCGGCCATCGGCTTCCTCTTGCTGATGGCGGTCAACCTGCTGTTCACCGTCTTCGCCGGCGGTGACGGCATGGGCTTCCGCAGCGGCCCGCTGGGCATCGTCTTCGGGATCATCGGCGTCGTGCTCGGCGCCGCGTTCCTGGCGATGGACTTCAAGCAGGTCGAGGACGGCGTCCGCTACGGCGCTCCGCGCGAGGAGTCCTGGCTGGCCGCGTTCGGTCTGACGCTGTCGCTGGTGTGGATCTACCTGGAGCTGCTCCGGCTGATCTCCATCTTCAGGGACTAGCGCCCGGGACTAGCGCCCGGGACTAGCGCCCGGGACTAGCGCCCGGGGCCGGCGGCCCCAGCCGGTCAACGCCGAAGGGCCCGTGGAGGCAATTGCCTCCACGGGCCCTTCGCGGTCTTCTGTGGCCCCAGGGGGGTGGCCCGGCGTCTGGCACGGCACCTCGCGGCCCCGCGCTCGTCGCACGCAGCGCCGCTGCGCTCTCCTCACGCGGGTTGCGATGCACGGCACCAGACGCCGCTCGCTGATCCGGCCTGACCCACAAGCCACCCCCTAAGCCGCTCTCGTCTCGTGCCCCTCTGTGGTACACGCTGGAAGCCTCCGGGCAGCGGGCTACAGCAGCTTGCGCGCCGCGCGCCTCAGGTCGTGTTCGTGGATGATCGCTTTGGCGTGCCCATAGGCGAGCTGGTGCTCGCCCCGCAGCCAGCTGACCTTCTCCTCGAAGCGGAAGAAGGCGGGACCTTCGTCTACGGTGCGCAGCCAGTCGGCAACGTCACGGCCGGTGCATTGGGGGATGCGGGAGAGTAGGTTCCGGTGAGTCTCGTCGGAGAAGATCTGGGACATCGGCGCCTCCGGACGCGTCCATTCCGGACCCGGGTTCAATCACCCGGGTGGGGTCCTTCAGCTCACCGTGCCTGAGTGTTCGGCCGTTGGCAACAGTCCGTGGGTGGCGCATACGCTCTCGGCGTGGATGATGCGACCTCGTTGCTCCGTGCCGTAGACCGTCTCGCCGACCGGCTGCGCGCCCTCCCGCAGTCCCGGCTGCACCAGGGTGCTGCGGCCGAAGGTCTGGCCCTGGCGAGGGAATTGTCGGTGCGGGCCCAGCGTCTGGAGGAGCCCGGGATCCCGCCGCGGATCATGCCGGACGCGGGGGTCTTCGTGATCGCCGACCAGGTCGCGGTGGCCGGTCATGATTTGGTGCACGCGCTGGAGCGCGCGCCGGGTGGCGCCGCGGACGCGCGGAGCGGGCGCATATCCGAAGCGGTCGCGCTGGTCGAGGCGGCGGCCGGGCGCTGCGGCCTCTGAGGCCGCTTTACGGGGTCACAGCGAGGCGATGACGCGGTCGGCGAGGACGTACACGTTCTCGTCCCCGCACCCGAAGGTGAGCGCGTACGCGCCCGAGACGCCCGAGCCGCCGAGCAGCACCGGGGTGGTGCCCTCGCGCAGGGCGTCCGCCAGCCGCTCGGCCGTTTCCCGGTGGCCGGGGGTCATGCAGATCGTGGTGCCGTCGGCGAAGACGTACACGTCGAGCGTGCCGAGCGGCCCGGGGCGTACGTCCGCCAGCGGCGTACGGTCCTCCGCCAGCTCGGTCAGCCGGGCCACCGTCCGGTCGTGGTCGGCGATCGGCGACGAGGGCGTGAAGTCGGGGTGCGAGGGGTGGCGGCGGCGGGCGGCGGCCAGCTCGGGCGACTCGCCCGCCTCGGCCTCGTGCTCCGTCTCGGCGCCCAGCTCCGCGCCGACCTCGGCGCCCACCTCCAGCTCCATCGGGTCCTCCGGCTCCTGCTCCGCGGCGGAGTCGCGGGCGTCCGGCCCCAGCGCGTCCAGCCCGAGCAGGGGCTCGAGGCCCGCCAGATCGGCCTGGCGGGGCACGAAGAGCTGCGCGTCGTGCGGCGCGTCGTGCCGGTCGTCCTCGCCGAGCCCGGCCAGCCCGCCGAGCAGCGAGGGGGCGTCGGACGACCCGGCCGAGTCCCGCGCCTCCTGGGCCGCCCAGAACGCCCGGGCCTCGGCCAGCTCGCGCTCCCGCTCCTCGGCGAGCGCGTCGGCGACGGCCGCCCGTATCTCGGCGGCCGGAGTGGCGCGGGCGGCGGGCACCGCGACGGCGTCCTCCCCGGACCGGTCCGCCCGGCCGGCAGCGGTGGCGGCGGCGACCGTGGCGGCCAGCTCGGCGCGCAGCTCGGTGATCTGCCGCCGCACTCCGCGCGCGGTGTGCAGGGCTGCGGCGCCGGTGGCCGCGGCGGCCGCCGCGGCCAGCAGGAGGGCAAGGGTCATGGGGCTCACTGACGTAACTCCCGGTTGCTGTCGATCCCCCGAATTCCTACCTCAGCTTGACTCGGATCGCCTCTCGGCGTGAGGCCGTGACGTCGTCCAGCGGACCGAAGTCCATGCCGGGAAAGGGGCCGTCCACCGCTGCTGACCTGGGAAGACGCGGCTCCCCCAGGACGTTGGTCACATCCTGGGGGAGATTGGGTCACAACTCGCGCTCGGGCCGTGTATCCGCCGGAGTCCGGCCCGGCCGCCCGGATCAGCTCAGGCGCTCGATGACCATCGCCATGCCCTGGCCGCCGCCGACGCACATGGTCTCCAGGCCGAACTGCTTGTCGTGGAACTGCAGCGAGTTGATCAGCGTGCCGGTGATCCGGGCGCCGGTCATGCCGAACGGGTGGCCCACCGCGATCGCGCCACCGTTGACGTTGAGCCGGTCCAGGTCGATGCCGAGGTCCCGGTAGGACGGGATGACCTGGGCGGCGAACGCCTCGTTGATCTCCACCAGGTCGATGTCGCCGATCGCCATACCGGCCCGGGCCAGCGCCTGCTTCGACGCCTCGACCGGTCCGTACCCCATGATCTCGGGGGAGAGGCCGGAGACGCCGGTGGACACGATCCGGGCCAGCGGCGTGATGCCCAGCTCACGCGCCTTGGTGTCGGACATGATCACCAGCGCGGCGGCGCCGTCGTTCAGCGGGCAGCAGTTGCCCGCGGTGACCAGGCCGTCGGGGCGGAACACCGGCTTCAGGCCCTGTACGCCCTCCAGCGTGGTCCCCGCGCGCGGCCCGTCGTCCGTGGCCACCACGGTGCCGTCGGGGGTCGTCACAGGGGTGATCTCGCGCTCCCAGAAGCCCTTCTTGATGGCCTCCTCGGCGAGGTTCTGGGACCGCACGCCGAACGCGTCCATGTCCTCGCGGGTGATCCCCTTGAGCCGGGCCAGGTTCTCGGCGGTCTGCCCCATCGCGATGTACGCGTCCGGGATCAGCCCGTCCTCGCGCGGGTCGTGCCAGTCGGTGCCCGCCTGCTCGGCCCGCGCGGCCGTCCGGGCCTCCGCGTCGGCGAACAGCGGGTTGTGGGTGTCCGGCAGCCCGTCCGAGCTGCCCTTGACGCTGCGCGACACCATCTCGACGCCCGCCGAGATGAACACGTCCCCCTCGCCCGCCTTGATGGCGTGCAGCGCCATCCGCGAGGTCTGGAGGGACGAGGAGCAGTACCGGGTGATCGTGCACCCGGGCAGATGGTCCATCCCCATCTGCACGGCCACGATCCGCCCCAGGTTGTGCCCCTGCTCCCCGCCCGGCAGCCCGCAGCCGAGCATCAGGTCGTCGATCTCCCGCGGATCCAGCTGCGGAACCTTGGCGAGCGCGGCCTGAATGATCTCGGCGGTCAGGTCGTCGGGACGCAGATCCTTGAGCGACCCCTTGAAGGCACGGCCGATGGGCGAACGGGCGGCAGAGACGATCACGGCTTCGGGCATCACGGCTCCATGGGGCGGATCGGGGGTGCGACTGGGACTGTGAGGGAAGTTACCCGCACGTAGAGCGGGGGTCACGGGGCGAGTGCTGTGACGCGGAACTCTTTTTCCTAAGCGTACGCTCAGCCGCCCCACCCGGGGGCTCTTCCCCCACCCCGCCCCTCCCCGAAACCGTGGGCTGCGCCCCCGGGCCCCCGACCGGGCTCCGCCCCGGCGCCCCGTCGGGGCCTGGCCTGGCGGGCCGGCTGTCCGGCGCGGACGGCGAGGCGAAGCGCCCAGGGCCAACGCCCCCTCGGCCCAGGAGGCCCCCCGCCCACCGGGCCCGCTCCCCGGCCCAGGGGTCGCCGGTCCGGGGTCCGCCAGTTTCCGGCCTGGGCGCCGGGTCCCGGAGGGGGCCGCCATCCGGCCGTCGGGACTGCGGGTTGGGGGTCCGGCACCCGGCTCCGCCGGGTGGCGCCGCGGCCGGGCGGAGGCTGTCTCTCCGGGGCGCGGTCCGGTCCGGAGGTCCGCCGCCCAGCGCTTCTGGGAGCCTCCCGGGTCCGCCGCTCCGGGCCGGGGTGGCCGGCCCGGGACAGAGGCCCCATCGCCCTGCCCCGACCGGGCGTGCGGGTCTGGAGCGCGTCGGGGCCTCCGGGGTGTGCTGCGGGTCCCGCCCACCGGGGTGCGATTGCGGAGCAGGCGCCTCACCCCCAGCCCCTCCTGCGATTGAGGAGCGGGGGTGTGGGGGCGGAGCCCCCGCCCGGGGACGGGGCGGAGCCCCTCACGCGGCGGGGCCGCATATCCGGTGCTGCGGGAAGGGGCGGGGTGGGGAACAAGCCCCCCTCAGTGCGGCAGCGGGGGCACCGGGGCGGAACCCTCGGCAGGGGTCTCGGTGGGCGGCTGGCGGCGCCGCAACAGCCGGGCCCACGGCCCACGGGCCGCCGTCACCTCGGTGCCGCCCTCCGCCGCGGCCTCGGCCGCCGCCGTGGCCACCGGCAGGATGCCCTCGTCGCGGGTCTCCGGCGCCTCCTCCGGCCACAGCCCGAGCGCGTCGCACAGCGTGGGCAGCACGGCCATCGCGGCCGTCGCGTACCCCTCCGCCGAGGGGTGGTAGTTGTCCGGGCCGAACAGCTCCCGCGGATTGGCCGCGAACTCCGGCCCCAGCAGATCGCCCAGCGACACCGTACGGCCGCCCTGCTCCACCACCCCGATCGTCTGCGCCGCCGCCAGCTGGCGGCTGAGGCGGCGGGCGACGAAGCGCAGGGGCTGGTAGACGGGCTCGATCGTGCCCAGGTCGGGGCACGTACCGACGACGACCTCGCACCCCGCCTCGCGCAGCCGCCGCACCGCCTCCGCCAGCAGCCGCACCGACTGGGCGGGCGGCATCCGCCCGGTGACGTCATTCGCGCCGATCATGATGACGCAGACGTCCGGCAGCTGCTCCGGATCGTCCAGCACCAGCGTGACCTGCCGTTCCAGATCGCTGGACTGCGCGCCGGGGAGCGCCACGTTCCGCAGGTCCACCGGGCGTTCCGCCACCGCCGCGAGCCCCGAGGCCAGCAGCGCGCCCGGCGTCTGACTTGGGCGGTGGACGCCCTGTCCGGCGGCCGTGGAGTCGCCGAGAAAGGCCAGTCGCAGTGGGGGCTGGCCGGTCCTCCGGGCGAAGGCGAAACCGTAGCGGCCGTCCGCGCGCGGCGGGGCCTCCTCCGACCCGCCCACGATCCGTTTCGCGAGTGACACCTCGGTGAGCAACAGCACGGCGGTCACCCCGCCCAGCAGCCCGATCCCGCCGCCCCCGTACGCCGCCGCGGCCGCGATCCGCCGCGCAACCCTCGCCCTCGACATCGACATGGGTCCAGCCCACCTCCGTCCGAACGCCTTCTGTACCTTTGTACGCCTTGCTGACCAGTTGGTGCCCCCCGCGTGCTCGGCCCCAACCACACGGGCCGGCGGGCGGTTCCGCGCAATAAGCTGGCTCTACGGGCCCGCGACGCGGCCGTCCCGACGCGGAGATCCCGCGGATTCCGGACCAGGAGCAGGCGTGCAGTACTACGAATCGATGATTGAGCTGGTCGGCAACACCCCGCTGGTCAAGCTCAACACCGTGACCGAGGGCATCCGAGCGACCGTTCTGGCCAAGGTCGAATACTTCAACCCCGGCGGCTCGGTGAAGGACCGCATCGCGGTGCGCATGATCGAGGCGGCGGAGGCGTCCGGCGCGCTGAAGCCCGGCGGCACGATCGTCGAGCCGACCTCCGGCAACACCGGTGTGGGTCTGGCGATGGTCGCCCAGCGCAAGGGCTACAAGTGCGTATTCGTCTGCCCGGACAAGGTCTCCACCGACAAGATCAACGTGCTGCGGGCGTACGGCGCCGAGGTCGTCGTCTGCCCGACCGCCGTCGACCCCGAGCACCCCGACTCGTACTACAACGTCTCCGACCGCCTGGTGCGCGAGACCCCCGGCGCCTGGAAGCCCGACCAGTACAGCAACCCCGACAACCCGCGCTCCCACTACGAGAGCACCGGCCCCGAGCTGTGGGAACAGACCGAAGGCAAGATCACCCACTTCGTGGCGGGCGTCGGCACCGGCGGGACGATCAGCGGCACCGGCCGGTACCTGAAGGAGGCGAGCGAGGGCCGGGTCAGGGTCATCGGCGCCGACCCCGAGGGCTCCGTCTACTCCGGCGGCACCGGGCGCCCGTACCTGATCGAGGGCGTCGGCGAGGACTTCTGGCCCACCGCGTACGACCGGACCATCGCCGACGAGATCGTCGCCGTATCCGACAAGGACGCCTTCCAGATGACCCGGCGGCTCGCCAAGGAGGAGGGGCTGCTGGTCGGCGGCTCCTGCGGCATGGCGGTCGTCGGCGCGCTCAAGGTCGCCGAAGGGCTCGGCCCGGACGACGTGGTCGTCGTGCTGCTCCCGGACAGCGGCCGCGGCTACCTCTCCAAGATCTTCAACGACGAGTGGATGGCCGACTACGGCTTCCTGGAGGAGGACGGCCCGGCCGTGCGCGTCGGCGACGTCCTCCAGGGCAAGGCCGGCGGGCTGCCGTCGCTCGTCCACATGCACCCCGAGGAGACCGTCGGGGAGGCGATCGAGGTCCTGCGGGAGTACGGCGTCTCGCAGATGCCCATCGTGAAGCCCGGCGCCGGACACCCCGACGTGATGGCCGCCGAGGTCATCGGCTCCGTCGTGGAACGCGAACTGCTGGACGCCCTCTTCGCCCAGCGCGCCTCCCTCGGCGACCCGCTCGAGAAGCACATGAGCCCGCCCCTGCCGCACGTCGGCTCGGGCGAGGCGGTCGAGGACCTGATGGCCGTCCTGGGCCGGGCGGACGCGGCGATCGTGCTGGTGGAGGGCAAGCCCAAGGGCGTGGTGAGCCGGCAGGACCTGCTCGCCTACCTGGCCAACGGCGCGAAGTGACCCCCGGGTTGGCGCTTTGGCGAAGTGGTACGTGAGCGTCACGCGCCCGCAGCACAGCGTTAACACTGCCCAGGCAGATTAGGGGATGTCGGAACGGACGACACCGACATCCCTGAATGCGGCGACCAGGACATCCGGAGCGGCTCCCGGACCTCCACAGTCGCCCAGGACGCGGCCACCGCGTCCACGCGGGAACCGCCGTCGTCCCGCCCTCGGCACACACTGCCGGGGTGCGGCGGTTCCCGCGCCACTCATCGGTCCCGGCGGAACCGGGAGAAGACGCCCAGCGCGTGCACCGCGTTGACGCCGACGATCCCACCCCAGGTGATCAGCAGCCCGGTCTCCCCGGCGTTGACCGCGCCGATCGCCGACAGCGGCACCGCGAGCACCAGGGACACTCCGACGAAGGCGAACCGCTCGCCGAGCCCCAGCCCCGCCGCCTCCCCGTCACCGCCCGCGTTCGGGCGCGCGCCGCGCGCGGCGGCCATCTGGCGCTCGGCCTGCTGCCGCCGCAGCTCCCGGTCCGACGTGGCGTCGAAGCGCTGCTGAACCTTCTCCAGGAAGGCGTCGATCAGTTCCGACTCGTACTCCGCGCCCAGCTCCTTGCGGGCCTGCAAGGTCGCGTCGAGTTCCTTCTTGAGATCGGGCTCATAGCCGTCCATGCATCGAAAGGTACGGTCACGGGGACGCTGTGTCGGTAGGGCCAGCCCCCGAAAGGCATAAGGGGGCCGAAAGGAGTCAGTTCCGTGACCGCACCTCTCCTCACCTCCCTCGCCGCACCGGACGGTGACCGCCCCGACGCGCTCACCGTCGGCGGCCGTGCCCTCTCGCGCGAGGAACTGCTGGGCGCCGCGGGCGCGGTGGCCGCCCGGGTGGCCGGGGCGCCGGTCGTCGCGGTCCGCGCGACCGCGACCGCGGAGACGGTCACGGCGGTCGTCGGCGCGCTGCTCTCCGGGGTGCCCGTGGTCCCCGTACCGCCGGACTCCGGGCCCGCCGAACGCGACCACATCCTGCGCGACTCGGGCGCCACGCTGCTGCTGACCGGCGACGCCGATGTGGAGGCGCCGATCGAGACGATCCCGGTGGACCTGACCGAGCGGGCGGCGTGGACGAAGCCGGAGCCCGACCCGGAGTCGACGGCGCTCATCCTCTACACCTCCGGCACCACGGGCGCGCCCAAGGGCGCCCTGATCTCGCGCCGCGCGGTCGCCGCCGACCTGGACGGGCTGGCCGAGGCCTGGGCCTGGACACCGGACGACACCCTGGTCCACGGGCTGCCGCTGTTCCACGTCCACGGCCTGGTGCTGGGCGTCCTGGGCGCGCTGCGGACCGGCAGCCGCCTCGTCCACACCGGTAAGCCGACCCCGGCGGCGTACGCGGCGGCGGGCGGCAGCCTCTACTTCGGCGTACCGACGGTGTGGAACCGCGTCGTCCAGGACCCCGAGTCCGCCCGCGCCCTCTCCGCCGCCCGCCTCCTGGTCTCCGGCTCGGCGCCGCTGCCCGCCCCGGTCTTCCGCGACCTGGAGCAGCTCACCGGCCAGCGCCCGGTCGAGCGCTACGGCATGACCGAAACCCTCATCACCATCTCCACCCGCGCGAACGGCGAACGCCGCCCCGGCTCCGTCGGCACCCCGATCAACGGCATCCGCACCCGGATCGTCGCCGAGGAGGGCGCCGAGATCGGCGAACTCCAGCTCACCGGCCCCACCCTCTTCGACGGCTACCTGGGCCGCCCCGAGGCCACGGCCGGTTCGTACACCGAGGACGGCTGGTTCCGCACCGGCGACATCGCCGCGGTCGACCCGGACGGCTTCCACCGCATCGTCGGCCGCGCCTCCACCGACATGATCAAGTCCGGCGGCTACCGCATCGGCGCGGGCGAGGTCGAGAACGCCCTCCTGGACCACCCGGCCGTCCGCGAGGCCGCGGTCGTCGGCGCCCCGCACGACGACCTCGGCCAGCAGATCGTCGCCTACGTCGTCGCCGACGGCATCGGCGAACAGGACCTGATCGACTTCGTCGCCACCCAGCTCTCCGTCCACAAGCGCCCCCGCAAGGTCCGCTTCCTGGACGCCCTCCCCCGCAACGCCATGGGCAAGCCCCAGAAGAAGCTCCTGCCCCCGGCCTGACCGGGGCCGAGCCCTCGGTCGGGGTCCAGGCGCCATTGCCACCCATGAACTCCCTGTCTACCGTTGGCCATTCCGGACAGACGGATCAGTGGAGGAATCGATGGCCCGCGCCTGGGAAGCCGACCCGTCCGCCTCGTTCGCGCGCCGATTGGGGAAAACGGCGCGCGAACTCGGAAAGACCGGAGGGCGCGACGGATGCCCCGACATCTGGCAGCTCGACAACGGTGACATCGCGGTCATCGGCCGCGACCTCACCGACGCCTACCGCGCGAAACTCCCCGAGGACGCCAGCATCGCCCCGGACGAGCGCCTGGTCGTCATCCCGGGCGCCACCCTGAGCGCCGCGAAGCCGGACATACCCGACGCCCGGGCCTGACCGCCTCCGCCGCGAGTCGGTCACTCCGGTGGGACGCTGTACCGCTCCAGGGTCGCCTTGGACGTCGAGGTGTCCATCAACCGCAGTTCCCACGGGCCGGTGTTGACGTCGAAGTCCTTGCCGAACCCGACCCACTTGCCGGCCATGCGGCGGCCGGTCGGCTCCACGAGCATCTGGATCGCGCCGTGGTAACACGCGCCCTGGTAGTAGCCATCCGTGGCCGTCTGCTCGGTCCAGGTGCCCGTGACCACGCTGCGGCCGACGGTGAGGTCCAGGGAGAGCGGTGAATCGGGGTTCACCGACGCCCCGTTCAGCGACCGCCCCGTCAGGCGGTTGCCGTGCTGGACGAGCACGACGTAATGCCTGCCTTCGTAGACGTCCTCACGGCCTGACGAGTAGTACTCGTACCGGGAGAGCCAGACGCCGCTGAAGTTGTCTCCCGCCGTCTGCCCGCTCGCCCGGGTGTCGGCGGAGGCGGGTGCGATGCCCATGGTGTCCTCCGTGCTCGGTGCCATGTCGTGGCCTCCCGCCCCATCGCCCCGCACTCGCGCCATGGGCACCTGCGGCGCGAAGCCCAACGACTCGACCGGCACCCCTGTGACCTTCTCCAGCGCGCGGATGTAGACGGGCCTCGGCGATCTGCTGATACCGGATTCCCAGCGTTGGACCAGCCGCTTGCTGGCCTCGTTCGGCTCGCCCAGCTCCACACCTGCCCGGCGGAGCGCTCTCGCCAGGTCGTCCTGGCTCATCCGCAGGCCGATCCGCACGGCCCGCAGTGCGTCGTTCGGTGCGTGCACCTCGGTCGTCATGACGTCCACGCTAGCCTCAGATGCCCGTCAATGACACCTAAATGACGCCTTTTGAGGGACGCCCGAATAACACCTTTTCTGCCATCGCGGTGACCTGGATGCCGACGGCACCATCACGACCGAACACGACAGAGAAGGCGGATCGTGATGGACAGGGCAGCAAAGCGGCAACGGCTCATGAGCATGCGCGTATCCCGTGACAGCGGCCGTACGTGGGGCGCCGAGGTGGTGGTCATCGCCAGTGATCCGCTGGCTCCCCCGCTCAGCTCGGTGTGGCCACCGTGCCAATGTTTACGCTGCGTGGCCGGGCCAGGCGCGGCGCCTGACCGGTTCACCGGCGGGGCGACCCGGTGAACGGGGAACTGGGCCCGGGACGACCTGGTCAGGCCGAGGCGGCGTTGCGCCGGGTGTTGCTCTGGTATCTGCACTCCGCGGACGCGGCCCAGACCTGGATCAATCCGCACGAGGCCCATATCCCGCTCGAACCGCTGAGTGAGGGCGTCACCCCCGCCTCCTTCGCGGACTACGACGAGGCCATGCGGTGGTACGAGGCGGAGCGCGGCAATCTGCTGGCCGCGACGCGCGCCGCCGAGGAGGCCGGTCTCGACGCGATCGCCTGGCAGCTTCCGGCGGTGCTGCGGAGCGTGCACATGATCCTGAACCCGTTCGAGGAATGGCTCGCCATGAGCCGGATCGGGCTGGGCGCGGCGCGCCGGGTGGGCGACCGCACGGCGGAGGCCGAGCTGTTGGAAAGCCTCGGGATGGCCTGTACGCAGTCCCATCGCCTCGAGGAGGCCGCCGAGTACCACCAGGGTGCCCTGGCCGCCCGCCGGGAGACGGGGGACCGGCTCGGGGAGGCGCTGTCGCTCAACGACATCGGGCTGATCCACCTGCGGGGGCGGCGGCTTGCGGCGTCGAAGGAGCACTTCGAGCAGGCCGCACGCCTCTTCCGGGAGCAGGAGGCCGCCCACTGGGAGGCCGTCATGTTGTCGAACCTCGCCGAGGTGACGTACGAGCTGGCCCAACTGGAGGAGGCGTCGGCCTTTGTCCACCGGGCCCTGGAGATGCACCGCGAGCTGGGGAACCAGGGCGGCGAGGGCAACGCGCTGCGCATCCTGAGCGCCGTACAGCGGGAAAGTGGCCAGCCGGAGGAGGCGCTGCGGTCCGCACAGGACGCGCTGGAGATCGCCCTCAGCCACCGCAACCACATGTGGGAGGGGTACTGGCTGCTGGAGCTGGGCCGTGCACAGCAGGCGAACGGCGCGTTCGGCGACGCCCTGGTCTCGTTCCAGCGCGCCGCCTCGCTGCAGTGCCGCCTCGGAGACCGGGCGCGGGAGGCGCGGGCGTGGGACGGCGCGGGGGAGACGTACCGCCTGCTCGGACGTCCGGCGGAGGCGGCCGACTTCCATCGCCGCGCGGTGGCGGTCCACCGGGAGCTGGACGACGCGTGGCACATGGCGCTCGCCCTCGACGGCCTCGCCGGTGCGCTGCGCGAGGCGGACGAAACGGAGGATGCGCGGCGGAACTGGGCCGAAGCCCTGCGCGCGCTCACCCCCTACGACGACCCTCGGGCGGCCGCCCTGCGCGAACGCGTCACCGCCGCCCTCGCGTAACGAGGCCGTCAGGAATGCTTGCGCTCAACGCTGGAGGCCAGCGCCTCCAGCGTCCGTTCCATCGTCCATCGATTGCGAGCCGAGCGTCGGCCCAGGCCGGTGGTGACCACCGAGGTCGCCTTGAAGAACAGGCTGCGCCGATCGAAAGTCCGCTGCGTGACCTCACACCCGCCGTCGCGCGGGACGATCTCGAACTCCCAGGCCGCGACCGGCCGACCGGCCGCCTTCACGTCGAACGCGAAACGCTGTCCGGGGTCGGCCGCGGTGACGGTGCAGATCGTGCTCCACTTCACCCAGGGACGCCGGTTGTGTCCGCGGAAGGTCGATCCGACCGCCCCCGGCTCGCCCTTCAGCCACTCGGCTCCCGTCGCCTCAGGGCTCCACTCCCCGATCCGGGTCACGTCGGCGATCAGCTCGTACACGTCCTGGGGATCAGCGGCCATCACGCGCCGCGCCTCGACCGTGGCCACGAACAACACTCCTCGACTTCAGGCGTCCACGCGGTGGGGCGTCTGGTGGGTGATCAGAGACGCGAAGAATGTTCCCGCTCCTCAGCAGAGCCGCGACATGAGAGCTGCCCAAGTCCCGTTCGTTGCAAGGAAGAAGCACCCTTCAGGCCACGAAGAGTATCGGACGCTACGTCCGTAGGCGGCGGGCGCGCAGTGGCATCTCAGGCCGGTGGTGTGCTGCGCGAGGCGGACGAGGCGCCGCACTGGGCGGAGGCCCTGCGTGCGCTTGTCTCCTACGACGACCTGCGGGCGGCCGCTCTGTGTGAACGCATCACAGCCGCCCTCGCGTAACGCGGCCCGTCAGGAGGACTTGTCGCGGTCGAACGCGGCGGCTCCGGAGGGAGCCGGCCAGACGAGCCGCGCGGCCTGGATGGAGCCATCGGTCCGTGGGCCGAAATGCCGGATTGCCCGGTTCGGCGGCGCGGCCGCGCCTCTACAGGGGCGCGGGCGCCGGCCGGGGGCGGCATCTGCTGGACGTGCTGGTCGGTGCCCACCTGCTGGAGCCGACCGGGCCCGACCGGTGTGAAATCCACGAGCTGCTGCGCGCCTACGCCGCCGACGCTACGGGTTCGTCCAGTCGTACATCGCCATGTCGGCCAAGAGCCACCCGGCCATCAGCCGCGCTGGCACTGGTTTCGTACTACCCGGTGTGGCGGGCCGCCCGTAGGTCGGTCTTCCTTACCCGTCGTCGGTGCATTGTCCAATCAGCGACGGAGGCTGTGGACGAATTCGCTCATATGGCGTCCCGTGTTGCACCACCAGACGGCGTCCGAACCGTGGCGGGTCGGGTGCACGCCGGACCGGTGGTCGGGGCAGACCGGCCAGACCACGCCGTAGGTATCGGCCACGAAAGTCTGGACCGCGTCGGCCACCTCGACCAGGATGCCCACGGGGTCACAAGCGTGGACATCGGATTCGGCCACGCCGATGGAGCCCCCAGGGAGGTGCTCGTCCGGGGGGACGAGATACGGGGCGAGAGAGACGTCCCGGCCGGTGTCCAGACGTGCCGCGGTCGTGACCGATGCTACGGCGTCGGCGGTGAGGTTCGCCCGATGCTCGAATGCCAGATGGGCAAAGCGTGCTGAGGGCAACTCCCCGTGGGTCGTGAAAACTTCCCTGACCCAGCTCGCGGACTTCAGGTCTTGAGCCGAGATATGGAGATCTTTCTCGATCCTCTCGAGCCAGGTGATGAAATCCCGTTCGTAACGCTGTTCAATGTCCATGTCGTGTTCGCGGTCCTTGACCGTGCATATGGGCCGGTTCGGCCCTTCCGTTGTCCGGGAGGGCCGAACCGGGTATGACGCTTCAGGTGGAAAGATGGTCAGCGACGGTATCTGCCCCCCCCGGGGAACGATTAATCGGATACCGCGTCCTGAAATAACCGAGGTGGGGCAGCTTGGCCGTTCCGTTGCCCCACCTCGATGTGTGTCAACTCAGCATTCTCCGCGCCACCTGACGCTGTACGCGACGAGCTGGCGAGGGGCGTTCCATTGGTATTGCCCGGGCCCTGGGTTGTAGTGGAAGCACGTGGTGGCGGTGGCGTCACCTTCGTACCAGTAGGTCAGGTCGACGTGATCCGCGCCAGGGAAGCTGTATCCGTTGTTGAACACCCTGACGAAGGCAGCCTGTCCGCTCCAGTTTCCCGCCGTGTGCAGCGTCCTGTTGCCGTTCGCGTCCCAGGCGCAGAAGTACCCTTTTTCGCAGCCTGGCGGGTTGGGCTCTGCGGCTGCCGTGGGCGCGAATCCCACCACTCCGCCGAGCGCCGCCGCAGATGCCGCCACACCTAAAATGCTCTTGCGCATTCTGATACTCCCGTTTCCTGCGTGATGTCATGCGAGTTCCAGGAGCTACGTTCGGTGAGTAGTGTGTAATCCGGGAGCAAGGCGTGCAATAGGAATCACAGCATCCGGTAGACGGCCAAGGCGCCGGTTGCAATGACCTGACCCAAGGATCGAAGCATCACTCGATCGTGGCGCTCACAGTCGACCGGGCGCCGGGTCCGCCGAGGTGAGGATCATGCGGTCCGGGACGTGGTGGGTGTCGCGGCGGGCCAGGGCCCAGTACAGGGCGGCGGGGGCGGCCAGGCCGATGAGCCAGGAGATGTCGGCGCCGCCCAAGGGGGCGACGAGGGGACCGGTGTAGAAGGTGGTGGCCAGGAAGGGGAGTTGGGCGAGGACGCCGAGGGCGTAGGCGGTCAGGGCCTTCCAGCGCCAGGCGCCGTAGCGGCCGTGGGGGTCGCTGAGCGCCGGGATGTCGTAGCGCTCGCGCGCGATGGCGTAATAGTCGACCAGGTTGATCGCGCTCCACGGGGTGAAGAAGGTCAGCAGGAACAGCAGGAAGTCCTTGAAGGAGGACAGGAAGCTGTCCTTGCCGAGGAGGGCGACGGCCGTGCCCGCGACCATGATCCCGGCGATGTAGGCGGTCCGGGCTCGCGGCGAGAGGGCGGCGTTGCCGCGGAAGCCGCTGACGCTGGTCACCATCGACATGAAGCCGCCGTAGGTGTTGAGGACGTTGATCGTCAGTTTGCCCAGCGCGATGACGAAGTACAGCAGTGAGGTGATCACGGCCGCGCCGCCGCCGAGTCCGACGACGTAACTGACCTCGTGGCCGACGAAGGCGTCGCCGGCCGCGGCGGCCGCGAGGGCGCCGAAGGTCATGGACCACTGGGAGCCGAGGACGCTGCCCGCGAGGGTCCAGGAGAAGGTGGCCCTGGCGGAGGTGGTGCGCGGCAGGTAGCGGGAGTAGTCGGCGACGTACGGGCCGAAGGCGAGCTGCCAGGACGCGGAGAGCGACACCGCCAGGAGGAAGAGCGGGAAGTCGAAGCTCCGGTCGTGGAGGAGGGTGGCCAGGTCGGCGCGGTCCAGCAGCCGGATCCCCAGGTAGACGAAGGCCAGGGCGCAGATGACGCCCGCGATCCGGCCCAGGGTGTGGATCAGGCGGTAGCCGACGGCGGCGGCCACGGCGGTGATCAGGGCGAAGAGGACGATGCCGGTCGTGTCGCCGAGGTGGGTGAGTTCGCCGACGGCCTGGCCCGCCAGCACGCTGCCGCTGGCGAAGAAGCCCACGTACATGACGATGACCAGCAGCAGCGGGACGATCGCGCCACGGACCCCGAACTGGGCCCGGGAGGAGATCATCTGGGGGAGGCCGAGCCGTGGTCCCTGGGCGGAGTGGAGCGCCATGACCGCTCCGCCGAGGACGTTGCCGACCAGCAGGGCGATGACCGACCAGAAGGCGCCCACGCCGAAGACGACGGCCAGGGCGCCGGTCACGACGGCGGTGATCTGGAGGTTCGCGCCGAGCCACAGGGTGAACTGGCTGAAGGCGGTGCCATGGCGCTCCGCGTCGGGGACGACGTCGATCGAGCGCCGCTCGACCAGGGGTGTGGGCATACGCCGCTACTTCTTCGTCAGGCCGTGGTCGGCGGACCACTGCGCGGCCACCTCGTCCGGGTCCTTCTTGTCCTTGTCGACCAGCTTGTTGAGGCGGGCCAGCTCGTGGGTGGTCAGGGCGATGCCGAGTTCGGCCAGGGCCTTGCGGACCTTGGTGTCGGCCTTGGCGCCGCGCACGACGGGGACGATGTGCTGGGCGGGGATGAGGGCCTTGGGGTCGGCGAGGATGACCCAGCCGTTGGCCTCGATGTCGGGGTCGGTGGAGAAGAGGTTGGCGACATCGACGTCGCCCTTCTTCAGGGCGCCCTTGACCAGGGGGCCGGAGGCGTCGAGGGCCTTGAACTCCTTGAAGGTGACGCCGTAGCGGGACTTGAGGCCGACGAGGCCGACGACCCGGTTCTTGTCCTCCGCCGGGCCGCCGAAGACGAGTTTGCCGTTCTGCTTCTTGAGGTCGGAGAAGCTGCGCAGGCCGTACTTGTCGGCGGTCTCGCGGGTGACGCAGAAGACGTCCTTGTCCTCGGCGGCCGCGTACGAGAGGGCTTCGAGGCCGGTGGGGAGGGCGACGGTGAGGGCGTTCTGCAGGTCGCCCGCCTGGGTCTGGGGGGCCTTGTCGTCGAAGTGGAGGAGCAGGTTGCCCTGGTACTCGGGGAGCAGGTCGATGTCGCCCTGGCGGAGGGCGGGGATGACGATTTCGCGGGAGCCGAGGTTGGGCCGGACGCTGGCCTTGACGCCCGCACCGCCCAGGGCCTCGGCGTAGAGGTAGCCGAGGAGCTGGTTCTCGGTGAAGTTGGCGGTGCCGATGACGAGGCCGCCCGCGCTGCTGCCGCCGCCCCCGCCGCCGGAGCCGTCGCCCTTCAGCGAGGTGATGCCGCCGCTGCAGGCGGCGAGGGTGGGTACGGAGGCACCGGCGAGCAGGCCGCCGAGCAGTTTCCTGCGGTTCATGGGTCTCCTTGGGGCAGGTCGGTGCGGGCAGGCGTCAGTGCGCGGGGGAGGGGGCGGGGCGGTTGCGGAAGAGCAGGCGCTGCACTCCGGCAAGGGCGAGATCCAAAAGGATGGCCAGGATGGCGACCAGGACCGCGCCGCCCAGGACCTGCACCAGGTCGCGCTGGGCGAGCCCGTCGAAGACGTAGCGGCCGAGGCCGCCGAAGCTGACGTACGCGGCGATGGTGGCGGTGGCGACGACCTGGGTGCAGGCCAGCCGCAGCCCGGTCATGATCAGGGGGAGGGCGAGGGGCAGCTCGACCTGGAAGAGGACCTGGTGCCAGCGCATGCCCTGGCCGCGTGCCGCGTCCCTGACCTCGGGGTCGACGGCGGCCATGCCCGCGTAGGTGTTGGTGACGATGACCGGGACCGCGAGGGCGACCAGGGAGATGTAGACCGGCCACATGCTCAGCCCGCTGGCCAGGAAGACCAGGGTGACCAGGCCGACGGTGGGCAGCGCGCGGCCGAAGCCGGAGAGGTTGATCGCGAGGAACGCGCCGCGCCCGGTGTGGCCGATGAGCAGCCCGACGGGGAGGGCGATCAGGGCGGCGACGAGGGTGGCGAGGACCGAGTACTGGAGGTGTTCCAGGAGCCGGGTCGTGATGCCGTCGGGCCCCGACCACTGGGCGCCGCTGGTCAGCCAGCGGCCGAGGTTCTGCAGCAGTTCGATCATGTCAGGCACGCCTCCTCAGCCAGGGGGTGCACAGCCACTGGATGGCGACCAGGACGGCGTCCGCGACCAGGGCGAGCAGGAGGGACAGGACGACTCCGGCGACGACCGGGGTGGGGTAGTCGCGCTGGAAGCCGTCGGTGAACAGCTGGCCGAGGCCGCCGTATCCGATGTAGCTGGCCACGCTGACCAGGGAGATCGCCATCACGGTGGAGACCCGTACGCCCGCCATGATCACCGGGAAGGCGAGCGGCAGCTCGACGGTGAGCAGGGTGCGCAGCGGGCGCGCGCCCATGGCGGTGGACGCCTCGCGCGCCTTGACGGGGACGCTGTCCAGGCCCTCGACGGTGTTCCGGAGCAGCACGGTCAGCGTGTAGATCGTGAGGCCGGTGATCGCGGTGGTGCGGGTGAGGCCGGTGATCGGCAGCAGCAGCACGAAGATCGCGATGGAGGGGATGGTGAAGAGGACGTTCGACATGCCGAGGAGGACGCCGCGCAGCGGCCGTACGCGGTGCGCGATGACCGCCAGCGGCACCGCTATCAGCAGTCCGAAGAGGACGGCCGGAACGGCGGTGGAGAGGTGGTCGAGGGTGAGCGTGGTGAGATCGTCCACGTGGTCGGGGAACCAGCCCCAGTCGACGGTCATGCGGTCACGCTCGCGTCGGGGTCGGGAGCCTGCGGGCGGCCCGCCTCCGTGTGGCGGCGGCCCGCGTGCTCGTGGATCCGGTCGCGCCCGGTGACGCCGGTGAGCACGCCGTCCGCGTCCACCCGGGCGACCAGCCCGGCGGGGGAGGCCAGCGACTCGTCGAGGGCGGCCAGCAGGGTGTCGGTGTCGCGCAGCGGGCGCACCGGCAGCAGCGGGGCCTTGTCACCGTCCGGGCCCTCGGTGTCGCGCCAGCCCAGCGGCTCGCCGCGGCCGGAGGTGACCAGCCGCCAGCGGTCCGTGCCGGCGGTGGGGGCGGGCTCCTGCGGAACGTCGGCGAGGGTGGACAGCGAGAGCAGCTTGAGCCCGCGCTCCGCTCCGAGGAAGCCCGCGACGAAGTCGTCCGCGGGGGCGGCCAGCAGCTCGGCCGGGGGCGCGCACTGCACGAGGTGGCCGCCGGTGCGGAAGATCGCTATCCGGTCGCCGAGCCGGACCGCCTCGTCGATGTCGTGGGTGACGAAGACGACCGTCTTGCGCAGCTCGCTCTGCAGCCGCAGCAGCTCGTTCTGGAGCTGGGTGCGGACGACCGGGTCGACCGCGCCGAACGGCTCGTCCATGAGCAGCACCGGCGGATCGGCGGCCAGCGCGCGGGCCACGCCGACGCGCTGCTGCTGACCGCCGGAGAGCTGGTGCGGATAGCGCTTGCCGGATCCGGCCGGCAGTCCGACCAGCTCCAGCAGCTCGGCGGCGCGCGCCCGCGCCTTGCGGCGGCCCCAGCCCAGCAGCAGCGGGACGGTCGCGATGTTGTCCAGGATCGTGCGGTGGGGGAAGAGCCCCGCCTGCTGGATCACGTAGCCGATGCCGCGCCGCAGCTCGGCGGCGTCGGCCTGGAGGACGTCACGTCCGCCGACGCTGACCGTGCCGCTGCTCGCCTCCACCATGCGGTTGACCATCCGGAGGGTGGTGGTCTTACCGCAGCCCGAGGTGCCGACCAGGACGGTGATGTCGCCCTCGGGTAGTTCAAGATTCAGATCGTCGACGGCGGTGGTGCCGTTCGGGTAGTGCTTGCTGACGTGCTTGAAGCTGATCATCCGCTTCCCCTTGCCCTGTCTGCATATAGTCATGCACAGTCATAGTCGAGTGAATAGAAGTCAATAGGTCTGCGTTAATCGCCGGTTACTTCTGCTCGCAATATGGGACGAAAACGCTTGGCGGCTAGCCCGATAAGGGTGCGTTCGGAAGGGGTTGCCCTGGATGGTGTCTCACATGCTGGATTCGACGGCCACCGGCGCGGCGACCGCCGCACCGGCCACGACGGCGGACCGCACCGCTGCTGCCGCGCCGCGGATCACCCTTGACGGCCGCGGCCTGCGCGTCGCCGACGTCGTACGCCTGGCCGACCGCAGAAACCTACCCGCCGCCCCCGACCCCGCCGCCCTCGCCCTCACCGAACGCGCCTGGGAGACCGCCGACCGGCTCGCCGCCACCGGACGGGTCTACGGCCGCTCCACCGGCGTCGGCGCCAACCGCACCGAGGACGTCGGCCCCGACGCCGACCACGGCCTGCGGCTGCTGCGCAGCCACGCCGGGGCCATCGGCGCCCCGCTGCCCGGCCGCGAGGTCCGCGCCATGATGGCCGTCCGCGCCAACCAGGTGCTCGCGGGCGGCGCCGGACTGCGCCCCTCCGTCGTCACCTCCCTCGTCCAGGCACTGGACGCCGGTGTCCACCCCGTGGTCAACGAATTCGGTGCGGTCGGCACCGGCGACCTCGCCGCCCTCGCCCAGGCCGGGCTCGCCCTCGTCGGCGAGCACCCCTGGGACCTCACCGACGCCGCCCCCGGCGGCCGCGCCCCCGACCCCATCACCCTCGACAGCAACGACGCCCTCGCGCTCATCAGCAGCAACGCCCTCACCCTCGGCCAGTCCGCCCTCGCGCTGGACGACCTGCGGCGGCTGCTGTCCGCCTCGCTCGCCGTCGCCGCGCTCTCGCTGATCGCGGTCGGCGGCTCGTACGAGGCGTACGCCGAACCCGTCCAGCTCGCCCGCCCGCACCCCGGCTCCATCCGCGCCGCCGCCCGCATACGCGCCCTCCTCGGCGCCCCCGCCCGGCCCACCCCGCCGCTCGGCCGCATCCAGGACCCGTACGGCTTCCGCTGCCTGCCGCAGATCCACGGCCCGGCGCTGGACGCCGCCGACGCGCTGGAGCGGGTGCTGAACGTCGACGTCAACGCCGCCGCCGAGAACCCGCTGATCAGCGCCGAGGACGAGGCCGCGTACCACCACGGCAACTTCTACGCCGCGCACGCCGCCCTCGCCCTCGACCACTTCCGGCTCGCCGCCCTGCAGACCGCGCGGCTGTCCACCGCCCGGCTCGCCGCGCTCAGCGAACCCGACTTCACCCGGCTGCGGCCCTTCCTCGGCGACCCCGCGCCCGCCAGCTCCGGCGTGATGATCCTGGAGTACGCGGCGGGCGCGGCCCTCGGCGAGATGCGGGCCGTCTCCCACCCCGCCTCCCTCGGCCACGCCGTGCTCTCCCGCGGCGTCGAGGAACAGGCCAGCTTCGCCTCGCTCGGCGCCCGCCAGACGCTGCGGGTGGCCGACCACTACCGGCAGGTGCTGGCCTGCGAACTGGTCGCGGCGGTACGCGCGCTGCGGCAGCGCGGCATGGAACCGGAGCCCGGCGTACCGGCGGCCACCGCCTACGCGCTGGCGGCGGAAGTTCTCGATCCGCGGATGGAGGACCGGCCGTTGACGGAGGATGTGGCGGACGCGGTGGGTCTGCTGGACCCGCTGGCCGACGTGTGCGAGGCCGTTGAGCTTGCCGTGGCTCGTGAGAGTGCCGAGGGTCAGGAGGACTGATGAGTACGGACAACGGGGTGGCGGGCATGGCCGGTGCGGCGAGTACGGCCGACGGGGCGAGTACGGCGAGCGCGGCGAACGGGGCGGTTTCGGGCAGCACCGCCCGTCTCCAGGCCCTGTTCGAGGGCCACCGCCTCACCCCCACCCAGCGCCGCATCGCCCACTGCATGGTGCGGCGGGCGGCCGACGCCCCGTTCCTCTCCAGCGTCGAACTCGCCGAACTCGCCGGGGTCAGCCAGCCCTCCGTGACCCGCTTCGCCGTCGCGCTCGGCTTCGACGGCTACCCCGCGCTGCGCAAGCACCTGCGCGACGTCGCCCCCGCCGCCGAGGAGCGGGCCGCCGGGGACGGGGCGTACAACGAGTACCAGCAGGCCGTGCAGTCAGAGATCGACAACCTGCGCCACCTCGCCGCCCTGCTCGCCGACCCCGAACCCGTCCTCCGCGCGGGCCGGCTGCTCGCCGCGTCCCGCCCGCTGCCGGTCCTCGGCCTGCGCGCCGCCTCCGCCCAGGCGCGCGGCTTCACCTACTTCGCGCGCAAGGTCCACCCCGACGTCCGGCTGCTGGACGAGGGCGGCACGATGCTCGCCGACCGCATCGACGCCGCCCACCGCGCGGGCGCCACCGCCCTGCTGTGCTTCGCCCTGCCGCGCCACCCGCGCGAGGTCGTGGAGGGTCTGGAGTACGCCCATGACACCGGCCTGACCGTCGTCACCGTCGCCGACAGCGCCTTCGCCCCGGTCGCCCGCCACAGCGACCTGCTGCTGCCCGCCGCTGTCGGCACCGGGCTGGCCTTCGACACCGCCTGCGCGCCGATGCTGCTGGGCCGGGTGCTGCTGGAGGCCATGTGCGACGCGCTGCCGGAGGCGCAGGCGCGGCTGGAGGAGTTCGACGCGCGGGCAGCCGCGCGCGGGCTGTTCGTGGAGTAGGTCCCCCTCTCACCTTTTTCTCAGCCACCCTGACTACAGTCCCGCGCTCGATGGCCTGAGACGTCGAGGAGGTCGGCAATGGGACGAGGGACGTATGCGCTGGTACGGGTTGCCGTGATCGTACGGGCACCCGCCGGATGGCTGTGGTGGTCCGGACTCCTGGCCGCGGGCATCGGAACGTTGCTCCCCGGCCTCACCGGACGCCGCATCGGCCTGCTGGCCGGGGCGGCCCTCTTCCTGCTCGCGGCCGCCGTCGTCTTCGTCGTGCGGCGGGGCCGGTATCTGACGCTGGCCCAGGAGGCCACCCGGGCGGCCAAGTCGGTGTTCCTCCAGGACCGCGCGGTGACCCTGCGAACCCGCCGCCGAGCCCTGCGGTGGTGGCTGCTCCTGGCCTTCCTGGCCGCCGTCGCCTCGTCCTTCGCCGTCCCCGCCGCGGGCGGGCTGTTGCTGGCGGGCCTCGGCGCGGGGCTGTGGGCCAAGGCGCTGTGGCTGGGCCGCTGGGAGCACGCCCACGACGCCCTGCTGTGGGTCCGTACGGACCGGGTCCCCCGGGGCCGCCCGGCGGGCCCCGCCGTCCGCGCCTACCAGACGACGGGCCCCGCGGCGGGCGACGCGGGGCCGGGCGGCGCGAAGCGGTGACCCCTGGCGGGGTGCGGGTGGGTGTGTTCGTGGGCGCGGGTGGGTGGTGACCCCACCCCTGCGACCCCGCCCCTCACGCCGATGGCCCTCACAAGGCCGTCAGCCCCTCCGCTTCGGCGCCGCCGCTTTCCGCCACGATCTCCGCCACCGTCTGGGGCTTCCGTACCTCCGCGAAGCGGATCCCGTCGCCGTCGGGTGCGAAGCCGTACACGCCCGGCCGGGGCAGGCTGTTGTAGGCGAAGTGGTTGGAGAAGTAGTACGCGCCCGTGTCCAGCAGGCCCACCAGGTCCCCTGCCGCCAGCTCCGGCAGGGCCCGGTTCTCGGCCACCAGGTCGCCCGCGAAGCAGCAGGGGCCCGCGATGTCCTGGGTGACCGGGCCGTCGGGGCCCGTGCGCTTGGGGTGGCCGTCCGCGTCGTACGTGGCGACCCGTAGCGGCCAGGAGGTGGGGGCGAAGACCGTACGGGTGGCCAGCTGCGCGCCCGCGTGCGTCACGGCGATCGGGCGCCCCCCGGCCGACTTCGCGTATTCGACGCGCGCCAGCACCACCCCCGACTTGGCGAGGAGCGACCGCCCGAACTCGGTGACCAGGCCGTACCGGCCGTCGAGGAGCCCCGGCACGGTGGCCTTGAGGAGTCGCGCGTACTCCCGGTAGCTGGGCGTGATCTCGTCGGAGGTGAAGTTCACGGGGAGGCCGCCGCCGATGTCGAGGGTGTCGATCTGGCGGCGGCCGATGGTCGCGTTGATCTCCTCGGCGAGTTCGTACGCGGCCCGGACGCCCGCCGCCATCAGCTCCAGCGGGCACCCCTGCGAGCCGACGTGGGCATGCAGCCGGGTCAGCCAGGGGCGCTCGGCGAAGGCGCGTACGACCCAGTCGCGCGCCCCTACGTCGCGCAGCGCGACCCCGAACTTGGAGGTCGCCGTGGCGGTGCTGAGCGCGTCGATGCTGCCGCCGCCCACCTGCGGGTTGACCCGCAGGCCCAGTGGGGAGCGGGTGGGGGCGGCGCCCACGAGCGAGTCGAGCCGGGCCAGCTCCTGCGGGTTGTCGGCGTTGAGGGCGATGCCCAGGTCGAGGGCTTCGCGCAGCTCGGCGGGGGTCTTGGCGGGCGAGTCGAGGACGATGCGGTCGGGGGCCGCCCCGGCGGCCCGGGCGAGGGCCAGCTCGCCGGGGCTCGCCACCTCGCAGCCCAGCCCCTCGTCGGTCAGCAGCCGCAGGACGGGCACGAGGGCGGCGGCCTTCACGGCGAAGGCGTGCAGAACGGGCGTGCCGGGCGCCACGACCTCGTCGAAGGCCGCCCGCAGCTCGGCCGCGGCGGCGCGGATGCCGGTGACGTCGAGCAGCCCCACGACGGGCTGCTCGGGGCCCAGCAGGCCCTGCTCGACGGCGGCGCGCACGGCCCGCTCCCGCCGCTCGACGGCGGTGGCCGGGGCCGGGTTCGAGACCGGGTTCGCAGTCATGCCCTCAGCCAACCACCCGACCGGGGCCACGGGCCAGGCCACCGGGTGCGCTTCGGCGGGGCGCGGAAACGGCCCGCCGCCGGGCCCTCGCCGTTTGGGTGCGCCGTTTGGGCGCGGAGGCGGGCCGGGGGCGAGGCCGCACCGACCCAGGGGGCCGCCCTCGCACGCCCCTCGGCACCGAGGACGCGCGTCGGTCCGCCGTGGTGCCGTGTCGGGGCAGGGCGGGCGTGTGGACCGGGCGTTCCGTACGCCGTCCCGGTGCGGGGCCGGGCCTCGACCCCGCGCTGACCCGGCGCCGGCGGGCGTCCCGCTCCGCCCGTACGCCCGACCGCACGGCTCGGCGCGGCGGCGGGCTCCCCGTCGGCGGCGGTCCGGACGGGGCCGGAGCGGGGGCGCGGCCGCTCACAGCTCCACCAATACCGCGCCCAGGTGGCGGCCCTCCAGCAACTCCACCAACGCGCGCGGGGCTTGGGCGATGCCGGTGAGTCGGGTGTGGGGGTAGGTGATCGCGCCCTCGCGCAGGGCGTGGCCGAACTCGCGCACGTACGTCGGCAGAGCGTCCGGGTGGTCGTAGGCGCTGATGCCGCGCAGGGTGACGCCGCGGGCGATGAGGGCGAGGGTGCTGATCGGGGTGGTGGCGAGGGCGCCGTCGGACAGCTGGGCGGCGAGCGCGCCGACGATGGCGAAGCGGGCCTTGCGGCGGGCCAGGGCGAGCGCGGCCCGCAGTTGCTCGCCGCCGACGGTGTCGAACAGGACGTCGATGCCGTCCGGTGCCGCCGCGCGCAGCTGCTCCTCGACGGGGCCCGCGCCACGGATCACGACGGCGTCGTAGCCCAGCTCCTCGACGAGCCGGTCGGCCTTCGCACGGGAACCGGTGGAGCCGATGACCCGCGCGGCGCCGTGGAGCCGCGCGAACTGCCCGGCCAGGGTGCCGACCCCGCCCGCCGCGCCGGTGACGAACACCGTGTCGCCGCGCCGCACCCCCGCGCCGCGCACGACGCCCAGCCAGGCGGTGAAGCCCTGGGAGAGGTACGCGGCGGGGTCGGGCAGCGCGGCGGGGTCGATCGGGGGCGCCTCGGCCGGGTCGAGGACGGCGTACTCGCGCCAGCCGGAGTGGTGGCGGACGAGGGCGCCGGGGGTCAGCCCGGTGTCCGGCGGGGCGCTGATCACCTCGCCGAGGGCGGGGCCCCGCATGACGTCGCCGACCCGGTTGCGCAGCTGCGGCAGGCCGAGGGCGCCGGGGTCGGCCGAGGTGAGCGGGCGCATGGCGGCGGTGACGCTCATCAGCCGGTTCCGTACCAGCACCTGGCCGTGGCCGGGGGCGGGCAGCGGGGCGTGGACGACCGCGAAGTGGTCGGTGGTGAGCGGCCCTTCGGGCCGGGCGGCGAGGCGCACCTCGCGATGGGTCGCGGGCAGGGACACGGCGGGCTCCGGGGGCGAGCGGCGGCGGGGGACGCCATGACGCTAACGAGATCGCTTCAGGGCATCTCGCAGATCCCGCGTTTCGTGGCTGCCGGTGTCCCCGGACGGCGTGGCCGGTCTCGGCGGCGCCGGGGTGACGGCTGGTCGGGCCGGACACGCTGATCGCCGGAAGAGTCCTGGTCGGACTGGCCTTCGCCGTGTGGCTGGTCTCGGTGGGGTGGTATCTGCTCTGCCGAACGGGCCTTGGCGGCCCGCCGGTCGAACCGGCGGGCCGCCAAGGAGGCGGGGTCAGGTGAAGTGGATACACCTGACGGTTTTCGCGGGGGTGATGTTCCTCCAGTGGGCGGCGTCGACGCTCCTGTACAGGCCGGTGCACCTGCCTTGCGAGGGGGCGCCCGAGTAGAGGAACACCTTGCCCGTGGTGGTGTTCTTCACCGATCGCATCGTGAATGCCGCGATCGGCACGTCCTTGAGCGGTGAGGGCCGGAGGAACGTCTTGCAGGTCCCCCTCAGATCCGCCTGCGAGCACAGCGTGACGCTGCCCGCCACGGAGGACCGCGTCTGCGCCGCTTCGGCGACGGGGACGGTGACCAGCCCGGTGACAAGCGTGGCCACCGCAAGGGTCGTGATCTGCTTGAACATGTCGGGACTCCTGTCTGCGAGCGCGTGACCTGCCGACCGGCAGAGACTGATTCCTGAATTCCACTCGGAAGACTGGAAGAACCCCGGTATTCGATATTTGCCAGGAAGTGCCCTGTTTAGTCGGTTTTGAGTGCTGTTTGTGGCGGCAGGGTGCGACTGCTGCCCGAGAAGGGTCAGGCGGTTACCGGGTTCGTTCGTAGTGGTGGTTGAGGCGGCGGGCGCGCCCTTTTGTGGAACCACCCGGGTGTATGCCACCGCCGCCCCTATTGACTAGCTATATTCATCGCATCCAAGATGTGAATAACTCGATCCAGTCGATGGCAGGGAGGCACGGCCCATGTCAGGACCGCGACCCGTACGGGCCCCGCGTGGTACGGAGCTGAGCGCCCGGGGGTGGCAGCAGGAAGCCGCCCTGCGGATGCTGCAGAACAACCTCGACCCGGAGGTCGCCGAGCACCCCGACAAGCTCGTCGTCTACGGCGGCACCGGCAAGGCGGCCCGCGACTGGCGTTCGTTCGACGCCATGGTCCGCACCCTGCGCACGCTGAAGCAGGACGAGACGATGCTCGTCCAGTCGGGCCGTCCGGTCGGCGTCATGCAGACCCACGAGTGGGCGCCGCGCGTCCTGATCGCCAACTCCAACCTGGTCGGCGACTGGGCGAACTGGGAGGAGTTCCGCCGCCTGGAGGCGCTGGGCCTGACCATGTACGGCCAGATGACCGCTGGCTCGTGGATCTACATCGGCACCCAGGGCATCCTCCAGGGCACGTACGAGACGTTCGCGGCCGTCGCGGAGAAGAAGTTCGGCGGCACCCTCGCCGGGACGATCACCCTCACCGCCGGTCTCGGCGGCATGGGCGGCGCCCAGCCGCTCGCGGTCACCATGAACGACGGCGTCGCGATCTGCATCGACTGCGACCCGCGCGCCATCGAGCGCCGTATCGAGCACCGCTACCTGGACGTGCGCGCCGACAGCCTGGACCACGCCCTCCAGCTCGCGACCGAGGCGCGCGACGCCCGCCGCCCGCTGTCCATCGGCGTGCTGGGGAACGCGGCCGAGCTGGTCCCGCAGCTGCTCGCGATGAACGCGCCGATCGACATCGTCACCGACCAGACCAGCGCCCACGACCCGCTGTCGTACCTGCCGATCGGCGTGGACTTCGACGAGATGGCGTCGTACGCCGCCGAGAAGCCCGCCGACTTCACCCAGCGGGCGCGCGAGGCGATGGCCCGGCACGTGGAGGCCATGGTCGGATTCATGGACGCGGGCGCCGAGGTCTTCGACTACGGCAACTCGATCCGGGGCGAGGCCAAGCTCGCGGGCTTCGAGCGCGCCTTCGCCTTCCCCGGCTTCGTGCCCGCGTACATCCGGCCGCTGTTCTGCGAGGGCAAGGGCCCGTTCCGCTGGGCGGCGCTGTCCGGCGACCCGAAGGACATCGCGGCCACGGACAAGGCGATCCTCGACCTGTTCCCGGAGAACGAGTCCCTGGCCCGCTGGATCAAGATGGCGGGGGAGCGGGTCCACTTCCAGGGGCTGCCCGCCCGCATCTGCTGGCTCGGCTACGGCGAGCGCGACAAGGCGGGCGAGCGGTTCAACGAGATGGTGGCCGACGGGACGCTCGCCGCGCCGCTGGCCATCGGCCGCGACCACCTGGACTGCGGCTCGGTGGCCTCCCCGTACCGCGAGACCGAGGCCATGCTCGACGGCTCGGACGCGATCGCCGACTGGCCGCTGCTGAACGCCATGGTCAACGTGGCCTCGGGCGCCTCCTGGGTGTCGATCCACCACGGCGGCGGGGTCGGCATGGGCCGCTCGATCCACGCGGGCCAGGTGACGGTCGCCGACGGTACGCCGCTGGCGGGCGAGAAGATCCGCCGCGTCCTGACGAACGACCCGGGGATGGGCGTGATCCGCCACGTGGACGCGGGCTACGACCGCGCCGACGAGGTGGCCGCCGAACGCGACGTCCGCATCCCCATGAGGGAGTCGGAGTGACCGTTGTGCCCGCCCGTCGGCCCGCACCCGCTCACGAAACGGAGGCTGAGACCACAGTGGGCACACCCCCCACGACCGGCGCGTCGTTCCACGAGATGTGGCGCGACCTCGCCCCCATCGGCCGCCACGCGGAATCCGGCGGCTACCGCCGCTATGCCTGGACCGGCGCCGACACCGACTGCCGGGCCTGGTTCCAGGCACAGGCGGAGGCCCGCGGCCTCACCTACGAGCTGGACCGCAACGGCAACCAGTGGGCCTGGCTCGGCGACCCCGCAGCCGGAGACGCCGTGGTCACCGGCTCCCACCTGGACTCCGTCCCCGACGGCGGCGCCTTCGACGGCCCCCTCGGCGTCGTCTCGTCCTTCGCCGCCCTGGACCAGCTCCGGACACGCGGCGTCGCGCCCACCAAACCCCTCGCCATCGTCAACTTCGGCGACGAGGAGGGCGCCCGCTTCGGCCTGGCCTGCGTCGGGTCCCGGCTCACCGCGGGGCAGCTGGGCCCGGAGCAGGCGCACGCCCTCCGGGACGCGGACGGGGTCACGCTGCCGCAGGCCATGGAGCGCGCCGGGTACGACCCGGAGGCCATCGGGCCCGACCCGGAGCGGCTGGCCCGCATCGGCGCCTTCGTGGAGCTGCACATCGAGCAGGGCCGGGCCCTGGACGACACGAGCCACCCCGTGGGCGTCGCCTCCGCGATCTGGCCGCACGGCCGCTGGCGGTTCGACTTCCACGGCGAGGCCAATCACGCCGGGACGACCCGGCTCGACGACCGCCGCGACCCGATGCTCACCTACGCGAACACCGTCCTCGCGGCCCGCAAGAAGGCTCGCCTGGCCGGGGCGCTCGCGACCTTCGGCAAGGTCGGCGTCGAGCCGAACGGGGTGAACGCGATCGCCGGCCTGGTGCGCGGCTGGCTGGACTCCCGGGCCCCCGACGAGGAGACCCTGGCCGCCGTCGTCGGCGAGATCGAGCGCGCCGCGGTCGAGCGCGGGCAGCGCGACGGGGTGGACGTCCGGGTCACCCGGGAGTCCTTCACCCCCATCGTGGAATTCGCCCACGACCTGCGTGACCAGCTGTCGGGCCTGCTCGGCGGCGTTCCGGTCCTCCCCACCGGGGCCGGGCACGACGCGGGCATTTTGTCCGCGTCGGTTCCGACCGCCATGCTGTTTGTAAGGAACCCCACCGGCGTCTCGCACTCACCCGCGGAGACGGCGGGCGAGGATGACTGCCTCGCCGGTGTGGCCGCGCTCGCGCAGGTACTGGAGGGGTTGGCGTGTCACTGACGGCGCAGACCTACTGGGCGGAGTACGCCTGGCTGGACGGGCAGGTGGTGCCGGACGTGGTCATCGTGGTGGCCACGGACGGGCGGATCAAGGCCGTGCGGCCCGGGAGCCCCCTGCATCCGGCCGGCTCCGTCACCCTGCGCGGTCTGACCGTCCCCGGCCTGGCCAACGCGCACAGCCATGCCTTCCACCGGGCGCTGCGCGGCATCGTGCAGGCGGGCGCCTCGGCGCGCCCGTCGGACGGGGCGGCGCCGGACTCCTTCTGGACCTGGCGCAAGGTGATGTACGAGGTGGCCGACCGGCTCACCCCGGACAGCTACTTCGATCTCGCCCGCGCCGTGTACGCCGAGATGGCCATGGCGGGCATCACCTGCGTCGGCGAGTTCCACTATCTGCACCACGCGCCCGGCGGCGGCCGCTACGCCGACCCCAACGCCATGGGGGAGGCCCTGATCGCGGCCGCGGCCGAGGCCGGTATCCGCATCACCCTCCTCGACACCTGCTATCTCTCCTCCGGTTTCGGCAAGGAGCCCGACCAGCACCAGCTCCGCTTCTCGGACGGCACCGCGGACGCCTGGGCCGAGCGGGTCTCCGCGCTGAAGAGCGACGGCAACACCCGCATCGGCGCCGCCATCCACTCGGTGCGGGCCGTGCCCGTCGATCAGCTCGCGACGGTGTCCGGCTGGGCCGAGGGACAGGCGGCGCCCCTCCACGTCCACCTCTCCGAGCAGACCGCCGAGAACGACGCCTGCGTGGAGGCGCACGGCTTCACCCCCACCCGGCTGCTCGCCGACCACGGGGTGCTGGGCCCGCGCACGACCGCCGTGCACGCGACCCACCTCACCCCCGGCGACATCCGGCTGCTGGGCCACTCGGCCACCGGTGTGTGCATGTGCCCGACCACCGAGCGGGACCTGGCCGACGGCATCGGCCCGGCCGCCCAGCTGGGCCAGGCGGGCTCACCGCTGTCCCTGGGCAGCGACAGCCATGCCGTGATCGACATCCTCGAAGAGGCCCGCGCCATGGAGCTGGACGAGCGGCTGCACACCCGCACCCGCGGCCACTGGACCGCCGCCCAGCTGCTGCGCGCCGCCACCGCCGACGGTCACGCGGCGCTCGGCTGGGGCGCGGACACCGGCCGGATCGAGGTGGGCGCGCTCGCCGACCTCACCACGATCGCGCTGGACTCGGTCCGCACGGCGGGGCCGCCGGCCCGGCTGGGCGCCGAGACGGCGATATTCGCGGCGACCAACGCGGACGTCCGGCACACCGTGGTCGGCGGCCGCCACGTCGTACGGGACGGGGCGCACCAGCTCGTCCCGCGCGTCCCCGAAGCACTGGCCGGAGCCATCGCGGCCCTGCACGGCTGACCAGGCCGACCAGGCCGACCACATTGACCAGGCCGACCAGGCCGAGCCGGCTGATCAAGGAGAACGCCCCCACCATGACCACCGCCACGGACACGGTCGCGACCCCCACCACGACCGCCCTCACCCACATCTCCAGCCTCGTCACCAACGACCCCTCCCTCGGCGAAGGCCCCCTCGGTCTGATCCAGGACGGGGCGGTCGTCATCGACGGTGACCGCATCGCCTGGGTCGGTGAGACAAGCAAAGCACCCGCCACCGACAACCGGGTCGACGCGGCGGGCCGGGCCGCCATCCCGGGCTTCGTCGACTCCCACTCCCACCTGGTCTTCGCGGGCGACCGCACCGAGGAGTTCAACGCCCGGATGTCCGGCCGGGCCTACAGCGCGGGCGGCATCCGCACCACCGTGGCCGCCACCCGCGCCGCCTCGAACAACGTGCTCAACGCCAACGTCGCCCGGTATGTGGTGGAGGCCCTGCACCAGGGCACCACCACCCTGGAGATCAAGTCCGGCTACGGCCTCACATCGGAGGACGAGGCCCGCGCCCTGTCCATCGCCGCCGCCCACACCGACGAGGTGACCTTCCTCGGCGCGCACATCGTCGCCCCCGAGTTCGCCGACGACCCCGCCGCGTACGTCGACCTCGTCACCGGCCCGATGCTCGACATGTGCGCCCCGCACGCCCGCTGGGTCGACGTCTTCTGCGAACAGGGCGCCTTCGACGGCGACCAGGCCCGGGCCGTCCTCACCGCCGGGAAGGAGCGCGGGCTCATCCCGCGCGTCCACGCCAACCAGCTCTCGTACGGCCCCGGTGTGCAGCTGGCCGTCGAGCTGGGCGCGGCCTCCGCCGACCACTGCACCCATCTCACCGACGCCGACGTGGACGCCCTGGCACAGGGCGACACCGTCGCCACCCTGCTGCCCGGGGCGGAGTTCTCCACCCGCTCCACCTATCCGGACGCGCGCCGGCTGCTGGACGCGGGCGCCACGGTCGCGCTGTCGCCGGACTGCAACCCCGGCTCGTCCTTCACCAGCTCGATGCCGTTCTGCGTCGCCCTGGCCGTACGGGAGATGGGGATGACCCCCGACGAGGCGGTCTGGGCGGCCACCGCGGGCGGGGCGCGGGCGCTGCGCCGCGACGACGTGGGGCGGATCGCCCCCGGCGCCCGGGCCGACCTCGCGCTGCTGGACGCGCCCTCCCACGTCCACCTCGCCTACCGTCCCGGCGTGCCGCTGGTCTCGGCGGTCTGGCGCGCCGGCACGCTCGTCTGACCGCGCATCGGAGGAACCGGGCACGAATAAGGACCCGTCCCGAACGAGCGGGGGCGGGCCCTTATCCGTCTGCGGAAGCGTTACTCCTCGATCATCAGTCCCTTGCGGAGCCGGCGGAGGGTGCGCGACAGCAGTCTGGAGACGTGCATCTGGGAGATGCCCAGTTCCTCACCGATCTCCGACTGCGTCATGTTGGCGACGAAGCGCAGGGAGAGGATCTGGCGGTCCCGGGCGGGCAGATCGGCGATCAGGGGCTTCAGGGACTCGACGTACTCGATGCCTTCGAGCCCGTGGTCCTCGTAGCCGATGCGGTCCGCCAGCGCGCCCTCGGAGTCGTCCTCCTCGGGCTGGGCGTCCAGCGAGCTGGCGGTGTACGCGTTGCTCGCGGCCATGCCCTCGACGACCTCGGCGGTGGTGATGTCCAGGCGCTCGGCCAACTCGCCGACGGTCGGCGCGCGGTCGAGCCGCTGGGCCAGTTCGTCGCCGGCCTTGGCCAGGTCCAGCCGCAGCTCCTGCAGCCGCCGGGGGACGCGCACGGACCAGCTGGTGTCCCGGAAGAAGCGCTTGATCTCGCCGACGATGGTCGGCATCGCGAAGGTGGGGAACTCGACACCCCGACCCGGTTCGAACCGGTCGATGGCCTTGATGAGGCCGATGGTGCCGACCTGGACGATGTCCTCCATCGGCTCGCTGCGGGAGCGGAAGCGGGAGGCGGCGAACTTGACCAGTGCCAGGTTCAGCTCGACCAGGGTGTTGCGGACGTAGGCGTACTCGTGGGTGCCTTCTTCGAGCACCCCGATCCGCTCGAAGAGCGTCTTCGAGAGGGCCCTCGCGTCGACCGGACTCACCGTCTCGAACGACGGGATTTCCGGCAGATCGGACAGTTCGGTCAATTCGTCGAAGGAATATCCGGCGATCGCCTGGGCATCCGCATCAGGGACGAACTGTTCGGGTACGTGAGTCGACGAGGCGGTGGCCCTGGTACTCCAAGACGGGTCGGTACGCGAGTCGTCGAGCTGGGGTGACATAGTCTCCTCCGTCGTTCTCGGCATATGGCTGCCGATGCCATGACGTGCTGCTCCGGTGAGCGGCGCCTCCAAAGCCGGGCCGTGTTCGGATGTGTTCCTCCTACGCCTACCCGTATTCGCTGGTGCGTGGCAAGTCCACGTTGTCCATATTTGCCGAACTATGCGAAATGTTCGGCTACCGGAGGACCCGCCAAAGGCGTAAGGTTCATTGCGCGCAATCGAAAGCAACGAGACGCCAGAAGAGGTGCGCACATGGACCGCGGGATGGTCGGCAGCGCCAGCAAGGGCCGGCTCCAGGTCGAGGTTCGGCACCACGGGGCGAGCGCGGTCGTGACACCGACGGGTGAGTTGGACCACCACACCGCCGAGGTGCTGCGGGAGCCGCTGGAGAAGTGCGTGGAGGGGGGACGCGTGCGACTGGTGGTGGACTGCTCGCATCTGGAGTTCTGCGATTCCACCGGGCTGAACGTGCTGCTCGGCGCACGTCTGAAGGCCGAGGCCGAAGGCGGGGCCGTCCATCTGGCCGGCATGCAGCCGGTCGTTGCCCGTGTGTTCGAGATCACCGGCGCGGAGGCCGTTTTCACGGTCCACGAGTCCCTTGACGCAGCGCTGGTCGAGTGATCTCCGCCACTCCTGTTCCCGGTGTGTCGGCAGGGTGTCATCGAGGCGTTGTCCGCGTCACATGAGCCGTACCGGGGAAGTGGGTGTTCTCACGCTTTGGCCGGGCAGGAGACAGGCTGAAACTGTTGAAGAGATCAGGTATCCCTTGTCCCTGAATCGGTGAATCGGTGAGGTGAAGCGCTGATGAGCACCACCCGGCCGTACCCGCCGGGCGACCGCGGCCCGGATCCGGACGGCCCTGCCGCTTCGGCTGCCCCACCGGCCACTCCTCCCCCCGGGCCGCCCCCCGGGCGGATCCGTCAGCTCCGCAGGCTCCATCTGATCGGGGCCAGCGGTGCGGTGCCGCGCGCCCGGGACTTCACGCGCGAGGCGCTGCGTGACTGGGGCTGGCTTCCGGCCGCGACCGCTGATCAGCGGGCCGCGGCGGAGGATGTGCTGCTCGTCGTCTCCGAGCTGGTCACCAATGCCTGCCTGCACGCCGACGGCCCCGAGGAGCTGCGGGTCAGCTGCAACGCGAAGGTGCTCCGCCTCGAAGTCGTGGACCTCGGCACCGGGACGCCCGCACCCCGCACCCCGCACCGCGCCGGGCGGCCGGGCGGCCACGGCATGTTCATCGTGCAGCGGCTGTGCCTCGACTGGGGGGTCGTGCGGAACGCGGAGGGATCCGGCAAGACCGTCTGGGCCGAGCTGGCCGCGCCCGCCTGAAGAGCACGGCCCCGGCCCCTCTCCGCCCGGGTGCCGAGCGCCCTCCAGTACGGCCCTCCGGGGCCGTCTTCCGGCCCGTTGTCCGGCCCGTCTCGGCCCGTGCTGACGTGCCGCACCCAGTTCATCCATGTCACGCCGATTCGGCGTGCTCTTTGTCTTCCCTCGGCAAGGTCCCCGGCGTACTGTCGGCGCCCGATCTGATGTGCCGTCAGTTAGCTTGCGGCTGCGGCGCTTGGCGAGAGGGGATCTCAGGTGTCCCGACCACAACGCCGTACGGCCAGTCGCGGCGGTGCCCTCACGTTGGCCGCGGCCGTGGCCGGTTCGGCGGTACTGCTCACCGCTCCGGCCGCCCACGCGGCCACGGTGGACGTCAACTATCAGTGCAAGACGCCGATCGGCGACAAAAGCGCCGTATCGCCCATCGATATCAAGGGCGTTCGGAGCGGCAGCGCCTACAAGCTCACCATGTCCTTCGAGAAGGGTGTCTCCTCCAGCCCGGTGGAACTGGGCAAGGGGGCCATGCATCCGAGCGCGCTCATCAAGCTGGGCGGCGCGGAGACCGGCACCGTTTCGGTGTCGGGCCCGCCCAACTCGCAGGCCATCCCCGCCAACACGCCCATCAAGATCAGCACCCTGACGGGCACGTACACCCCCAAGAAGAGCGGAAAGGTCACCTTCACCGCCTCGACCCTGACCATCAAGGCGCTGGGCACGACCACGACCTGCACGCCGGGCAACAACCCCAAGCCCTCGCTGACCCTGGACGTCACGGCCGCGGGCGGCTCATCCGGCGGCTCCGACTCCACCGGGGGCACGAGCGGCAGCGGCGGTACGGGCGACAGCGGCGGTACGGGCACCACGGGCGGCACCGGCAGCACCGGCGGTACGAGCGGCAGCGCCGGTACGAGCGGCACCGGTGGCGGCGAGCTGCCGCAGACCGGACCCGCCGACTCCGCCATCGCGCTCGGCACCCTCGGCGGCACGGTGCTCCTCACCGGGGCGGCCGGGGCGCTCTGGCTGACCCGCCGCCGGCGGGCCGCGCGCTAGAAGCGGGCGATGCCGTCCCGTACCGGCGCCGCGTTCCGCGCGTGCGCCGCCGCACTGACCGTGGCCGCGGCACCGCTGGGCGCGGTCGCGGCGCCCGCCGCTGCCGCCGGGCCCGGCTGGTCCGCGGCGCCCGCGCCCGGCGCGGGCAGCGCGCCGGACGCCGCCGACCGGCCGTACTTCTACCTGGAGGGACGGCCCGGCACCGTACTCCGGGACAAGCTCTCGGTCACCAACAAGGACCAGCGCCCCCACACCCTCCGGCTCCGGAGCGAGGGAGCCGAGGGCACGTGGATCGCGTTCGCCGCCCGCACGCTCAGCGTCCCGGCCCGCACCCGCGCCGACGTCCCCTTCACCGTCACCCTCCCGCCCGACGCGGCGCCCGGTGACCGCTCCGGCGCGCTCGTCGTCACCGGCGACGGCCACCGGACCGGCGTACGGATGCGCCTGCGGATCAGCGGGGCCACGCTGTCCGCGCTCTCCGTCGAGGACGTCACGGTCGTACGGACCGGGGACGGCGGCGGGGCGGCCATCCGCTACGCGGTCGTCAACCGCGGCAACACCGCGCTGACGCCACGGCTGGCCGTACGCGCCGACGGCCTCTTCGGCGCGGTGCTGCGCCGGGACGCCCGCACCCTCCCCGTCCAGGTGCCGCCGGGCAAGCGGGTACGGCTCTCCGAGCGCTGGCCGGACGCCCCCGCCCTCGACGCGGTGGACGTGAAGCTCACCGTCACCGCGGGCGGCGGCGCGCACGCGGCGGCCTCCGCCACGTACACCGCCGCCCCCGGATGGCTGCTCGCCGCCGCGGCGGCCACGGCGCTGGGCGCGGCGGGCGGCGGCGCCTGGCTGGTGCGCAGACGCACACGCGGCCCGAGCCGGAGCCGGAGCCGGATGGACGGTACGGAGTCAGGAGCGAGCGCGTGAACGCCGGTACGCACCACCGTCGGTACGCCGGGCTGCTGGCCGCCCTGCTCACCGTGCTCGCCCTCGTCGTACCCACCCCCGGACCCGCCGCGGCGGCCGACGACGGCCCGGCCGCGAAGGTGTCCCGGGGACAGGCGGGCACGGGCGGCACGATCACCGTGAGCGGCACCGGCTGGCGGCCGCGCGCCCTGCTCACCCTGCTCATCTGCGGTCAGAACATGATCGGCGGCACCAACTCCTGCGCCAACGCAGACGGCAGGGCGGTCACCACCGGAGCGGACGGCACGTTCCGCCGGAAGCTGCCGGTCACCGAACCGCCCAAGCCCTGCCCCTGCGTCGTCCACGTCGCGACCGTGACCGGCGAAGCCGCCGCCGCGGACGTGGCGTTCAAGGTCGCCGGACATCCCGTCGCGCCCCTGCCCGAGCAGCGCACCGGAGGCGAACGGCTCAGCGTGCTCAGCGCGCGGCTCGACGGGTCGAGCGGGCTGCTGACCTGGTTCGGCGCGCCCCCACAGCGACGGCTCGTCGTCACCGTCGGCAATCTCGGCTCGACCCCCGCCCGCGACCCGGTCTTCAAGGTGGGCACCGCGCACGGTGTCTTCGCCCCCGACTGGGAGGAGCAGCAGTGGCGGGGCACGATCCAGCCGGGCAAGAAGGCCCAGGTCAAGCTGCCGGTCGAGTTGTCGGCCGGCGCGCACGGCGACTACCGGGTGTCGCTCGAGTACGGGCGCAAGGTGCTCGTCGAACAGCCGTGGGGCGTGGGGCGGCCCTGGGGCGTGACCCTCTTCTGGATCCTGCTGTGCGTCGTCGTCCCGGCGGCGGTCTTCCGTATCGGCATGGCCGTCGTGGACAAGGTCCGGCCGCGCACACCCCCGGGCGGCGAGGCAGACAAGGCCGACAAGGCCGCCTCGGCCTCCCCGGCCACCGCTCTGCCCTGGTTCACCCCGGACACGCTGCCGGGGACACCGACGCACCACCTTTCCGCACCGTCCGAGGAGAACCGACCGAACCCGAAGGGAACGACGTGAGGACGCAACGAAGAGTGAGTGCGGCCGCCGTCGCACTGCTGCTCGGCGGTGCGGGCGTGCTGCTCGGCGCGAGCACCGCATACGGCGCCGAGGTCTCGTACGAGACCGAATGCCTGCCACCGCCCATCTCCGGGCTGCCCCCGGTGGAGGGCACCACGACCGTGGACGTCCAGGCCCCGGCGACGGCCAAGGTCGGCGACGAGGTCGAGGTGGTGTGGAAGACGGTCCAGGCCGCCTCCAAGAACCCGCCCATCCTCGACATCGAGGAGAACACCGTGCAGCCCACCGGCACGCTCACGGTGGGCGGCGCGCAGACCGGCGAACTGGCCATGCAGGGGCCGCGGGAGAATCCGCCGATCCCCAAGGACAGCCCGATGAAGCTGTCGGACATGAAGGCCAAGCTGAAGCTGACGAAGGCCGGTGAGGTCACGCTGACGCCCGGTGCGTACAACATCAACGTCAGCAAGCCGCTGTCGACCGACACCAAGTGCACGCCGAAGGAGACCGTGAAGGCGGCCGCCACCATCAAGGTGACGGAGGGCAGCACCTCGGGCGGCACCACCAGCGGTACGACGGCCGGAACCACCTCCGGAACCACCTCCGGTACGACGGCCGGAACCACCTCCGGTACGACGTCCGGGACCACCTCCGGCACCACCGCCGGTGGCGGCGGGGGCGGGGGCGACTCGTACACCGGAAAGGAGGTGCAGGTCGAGTACGCCTGCAAGACGCCCATCGGCGACAAGACCGCGACCTCCCCGGTCCGTATCGACGCCAAGAAGAGCGGCGGCGGCTTCGCCCTGACCGTGAAGTTCAGCAAGTCCGTGATGGACAGCCCGGCCGACATCCCCGCGAACTCGGTGAAGCCGTCCATGGCGGTCAAGGTCGGCGGCGCGGACAAGGGCACCGTCGCGGTGCAGGGCCCGACCAACAAGGAACCCATCAAGTCCGGTGCCCCGATCGAGATCCCGGACCTGACCGGCACCTACAAGCCGGGCGCGAGCGGCACGTCGACGCTCACCCCGGGCGTGCTGACCGTCAAGGCGCTCGGTACGACCACCACCTGCACCCCCGCCAAGGACCCCGGCGCCTCGCTGGAGCTGGACACCACGGCCCAGCCCGGCGGCACCACGGGAGCCACCACCACCTCGGGCGGCACCACCGCCTCCGGCGGCACCGGCACCTCGGGCAGCGGCACCGGCGGCGGCCTCGCCGAGACCGGGTCGGACGACCACGGCGGCCTCACGGCGCTCGGCCTGATCGCCGGTACGACGATCCTGCTCGGCGGCGCGATCTTCACCCTCACCCCGTGGCGCAAGCTGCGCGGCACCCGTTGAACGAGCCCGTCTCGCCCCGCCGCGGCTGGGCGTGACCACGCGAAGGGCCCGGCCGCTGGTTTCAGCGGCCGGGCCCTCATCGCCCACGTCAGTGCACGTCGGCCATGAGCGCCTCGACCTTCTTGCGGTACGTGAAGACCGCGAGGCCCGCGAGCACCGCCGCGGTCGCCTCCAGCGCGATGACGCCCGGACCGCTCAGGTCGACCCCGGCGATGGACAGCAGCCCGGTGACGCAGTCGCCGGCGGTGACGGCGAGGAACCACACGCCCATCAGCTGGCTGGCGTACTTCGCGGGCGCCATCTTGGTGGTCACCGAGAGGCCGACCGGCGAGAGGCACAGCTCGCCGGTGGTCTGGATCAGGTAGATCGACACCAGCCACAGGGGGCTGACCTTCGTCCCGTCCGAGGCCATCTGCATCGGCAGCACGAAGACGAAGAACGAGGCGCCGATCATGACCAGGCCGAAGGCGAACTTCAGCGTGGTGTTCGGCTCCCGGTCACGCCGCGCGAGCCACAGCCACAGCCAGGCGAAGACCGGGGCCATCGCCATGATCAGCAGCGGGTTGACGGACTGGAACCACGAGGACGGGAACTGCAGCCCGAAGATCGTGTCCGCGGTCTTGACCTCGGCGAAGGCGGACATCGTCGAACCGCCCTGGTCGAAGATCATCCAGAACACGGCGGCGGCCGCGAAGAACCAGATGTAGCCGCTGACCTTGGTCTGCTCGACCGCCGACAGCTCCCGGTCGCGCTTGATCCGCACCAGCACCCCGATCGGGATGATGAGGCCGAGCAGGGTGATCGGGACCAGCGCCCAGTTGATCGTCCAGCTGCCGCTGAGCACCACGCCGGTGTAGAAGACGGCGGCGACGGCCAGCCAGATCAGGCCCTTGCGCAGCCAGGACCGGCGCTCCTCGGCCGCCAGCGGCGTCGGCACGGTGCTGCTCGCGGGGCTCAGGTGGCGGGTGCCGATCAGGAACTGGACCAGGCCCAGTGCCATGCCGAGCGCCGCGAGCGCGAAGCCCAGGTGCCAGTTGTACGACTGGCCGACGGTGCCGATCACCAGCGGCGCGGCGAACGCGCCGAGGTTGATGCCGATGTAGAAGATGGTGAAGCCGCCGTCGCGGCGCGGGTCCTGCGGTCCGTCGTAGAGCTGACCGACCATCGTGGAGATGTTCGCCTTGATCAGCCCGGAGCCGAGGGCCACCAGCAGGAGGCCGAGGAAGAAGGTCGGCTCACCGGGGACGGCGAGCGCCAGGTGCCCGGCCATCACGATCCCGGAGGCCACCACGACGGTCTTGCGCGGCCCCCAGACCCGGTCGCCGAACCAGCCGCCCGGCATGGCCAGCAGATAGACCATGGCCAGGTAGACCGAGTAGATGGCCACCGCGTTGCCCTCGGTCATCCCGAGGCCGCCGCCCTGACCGCCGTCCTTGGCGTCCGGGCCGCCGGAGATCAGATAGACGACGAGGAGCGCTCTCATGCCGTAGAAGCTGAAGCGCTCCCACATTTCGATCATGAAGAGCGTGGCGAGGCCGCGCGGGTGGCCGAAGAAGGTCTTGCCACCGCTGGCAGGGGTCTCCTGCGCGGTCGCGCCCTTCGACATGCTGGACGCCATGTGGGGGTTCCTTACAGAACTCAGGGGTGCACTGCCGCGCGTCGACACGCGTAGAAGCGCCCGTGGGGGTGGCTGAGCGCCGGGCGGCCACCCCTTTTCGAGGCTCGGTCGTTGCCGGCTCCGTCCGTTCCGCTGACTCCCGATGCCCGGACCGGACATGACAGAGACCTTCGGCGCGTCGAACCACCAAAGGCCCCGGAGGAGTGCTACAGACGTTGTTTCACCATACGACACGCACTTGACGCTCCCGGGTGAGACATAGCTCACGGAATCGGTGTGCGACCGTTCGTGCTCCCAGCGTCGCCACGTGCGCGCCCCGTGGGTGAACCCAAGCGGACTACCATCACCCCATGACCCGAGTTTTGCTCGCCGAGGATGACGCATCGATCTCGGAGCCCCTCGCCCGCGCCCTGCGCCGTGAGGGGTACGAGGTGGAGGTGCGGGAGGACGGACCCACCGCGCTCGACGCCGGTCTGCAAGGAGGCGTCGATCTGCTCGTCCTCGACCTCGGGCTGCCCGGGATGGACGGGCTGGAGGTCTGCCGCCGACTGCGCACCGAGGGCCACGGCTTCCCGGTGCTGGTGCTGACCGCCCGCGCCGACGAGGTGGACACCGTGGTCGGCCTCGACGCCGGTGCCGACGACTACGTCACCAAGCCCTTCCGCCTCGCCGAACTGCTCGCCCGCGTCCGGGCCCTGCTGCGGCGCGGCGCCGTCGAGACCCAGGCCCAGGCGCCCGCCACCCACGGCGTGCGCATCGACGTCGAGTCGCACCGCGCGTGGATGGGCGAGGAGGAGCTGCAGCTGACCGCGAAGGAATTCGACCTGCTGCGGGTCCTGGTGCGGGACGCGGGCCGGGTCGTCACCCGCGACCAGCTGATGCGCGAGGTGTGGGACACCACCTGGTGGTCCTCCACCAAGACGCTCGACATGCACATCTCCTGGCTGCGCAAGAAGCTCGGGGACGACGCCGCCAACCCCCGCTACATCGCCACCGTCCGGGGTGTCGGCTTCAGGTTCGAGAAAAGCTGACGGTGGCTGACACGGTGGGACCATGCGCCGTCGTTTGATCAACTCCACGCTGGCCGTGGTGCTCGTCGTCATCGCCGTCTTCGGTGTCTCCCTGGTCATCGTCGAGACCCGGACCATCGAGAACAGCGCCCAGGAGAGCGTCAGCTCGGACGCGGTGCGGCTGGTCAGCATCGTCGACAGCAGGCTGCTCGGCGGCGAGGGCGTCACCCACAAGGTGCTGCGCGAACAGATCGAGCCCGGGCGCTACGCCCTGATCACGATCCCGCACCACCCGGACGTCGAGATCGGCAAGCGCCCCGAGGGCAGCGTCATCTCCTCCGAGGAGCGCGGCGAGCAGGGCGAGACGGTACGGGTCGAGGCGTCCCGTACGACGGTGAGCCGCGAGATCGGCCGCACCATGCTGATCATCCTGGCGGTGGCGCTGCTCGCGGTCCTCGCCGCCGTCTTCCTCGCCGTACGGCAGGCGCACCGGCTCTCCGCGCCGCTCACCGACCTCGCCGAGACGGCCGAGCGGCTGGGCTCCGGCGATCCGCGGCCGCGCCACCGCCGCTACGGGGTGCCCGAACTGGACCGGGTCGCCGACGTCCTGGACGCGAGTGCCGAGCGCATCGCACGGATGCTCACCGCCGAGCGGCGGCTGGCGGCCGACGCCTCGCACCAGCTGCGGACGCCGCTGACCGCGCTGTCCATGCGGCTGGAGGAGATCACGCTCACCGACGACCCGGACATCGTCAAGGAGGAGGCGTCGATCGCGCTGGGCCAGGTCGAGCGGCTGACCGACGTCGTCCAGCGGCTGCTGACGAACTCGCGCGACCCGCGCAGCGGCTCCGCGGTCGCCTTCGACCTGGACGAGGTCGTCAAGCAGCAGATCGAGGAGTGGCGCCCGGCCTCCCGCAGCGAGGGGCGCGCGATCGTGCGCTCCGGCAAGAAGGGGCTGCGGGCGGTCGGCACCCCGGGCGCGGTCGCCCAGGTGCTCGCGACGCTCATCGAGAACTCGCTGATGCACGGCGACGGTACGGTCGCGCTGCGCACCCGCGTCACCGGCAACCAGGCGGTGGTCGAGGTCACCGACGAGGGCCCGGGCGTACCGCCCGACCTCGGCGCGCGGGTCTTCGAACGGACGGTCAGCGGACGGAACTCCACCGGGCTCGGCCTCGCCGTCGCCCGCGATCTGGCGGAGGCGGACGGGGGCCGGCTGGAGCTGCTGCAGCCGCATCCGCCGGTGTTCGCGCTCTTCCTGAGCCGCGTGGCGGAGGACGTCCGGCCCTCCTGAGGCTGTCGCGGGCCTACTTGCGGATCGGCTGCTCGGCGGTGCGGCGCGCGGTCCGGGCGGGCTGCGCCTCCGACAGGAACGCCTCCGCGCGCTCCACCGCCTCCCGCGCGGGCAGCGTCCGGAACACCCAGGTCCGGTAGGACCAGAAGCGGAAGAGGGTGCCGATGCCGATGCCGAGGAACTTGAACACGTTGCTCGCGAGCGAGCTGTCCCAGCCGAAGCCGTACGTCGCGGTGTAGAGCACACCGTTCTCGATGATCAGGCCGATCGCGCTGAACAGCAGGAACAGGCTGAGTTCCTTGGTGCGCCGCTGCTTGTCCCGGTCGCGGTAGGTGAAATACCGGTAGCCCACGTAGTTGAAGCAGGTCGCGGCCACCGTCGCCACGATGCTGGCCCGCACCACGGGCAGCTCGGTGACGCTGCGGACCAGGTTGAAGACGGCGAGGTTGACGAAGACGCCGGCGCCGCCGACCACACCGAACTTCGCGATCTCCCGGGCGAGCCGCCCCACCTGGGTGCTCAGCCCGCCGAGCATGCGTCGTTCACTCATGGTGATCGCTCAGCCCCGTTTCGTCCGCTTCGACAACATCTCCCCATGCTAACCAGGGCCGGGTGCCCTCGCCCGGAGGCCGCGAACAAGAGTCCGGTAGGAATATGTGGAGGATCATCCAAGCGCAGGTCAGGGGCGGTCGTGGCGAGAAGTTACCCTTGCAAGGTGACATTTCCGGTAGTCGGCATGGTCGGCGGCGGCCAGCTCGCCCGCATGACCCACGAGGCGGGCATCCCCCTCGGCATCAGGTTCAAGCTGCTCAGTGACACTCCCCAGGACTCGGCGGCCCAAGTGGTCAGCGATGTCGTCATCGGCGACTATCGCGACCTGGAAACGCTTCGTGCGTTCGCACAAGGCTGTGATGTGGTCACGTTCGACCACGAACACGTCCCGGCCGAGCATCTGCGGGTGCTGGAGGCGGACGGTGTCGTCATCCGCCCCGGCGTCGAGGCCCTGCTGCACGCGCAGGACAAGGGCGTGATGCGGGAGCGGCTGCGCGCGGCCGGAGTGCCGTGCCCGCGCCACCGCATCGTGACGGACCCGGAGGACGTCGCGCGGTTCGCCGAGGAGGGTGACGGCTTCCCCGTCGTCCTCAAGACGGTGCGCGGCGGCTACGACGGCAAGGGCGTGTGGGTCGTCCACGGTACGGAGGACGCCGCCGACCCGTTCCGGGCCGGGGTCCCCGTCCTCGCCGAGGAGCTGGTCGACTTCGCGCGCGAGCTGGCCGCCAACGTCGTGCGCTCCCCGCACGGCCAGGCCGTCGCCTACCCCGTCGTGGAGTCCATACAGGTGAACGGCGTCTGCGACACCGTCATCGCCCCCGCCCCCGATCTGTCCGAGGCCCTGTCCGCGCAGGCGCAGGAGCTGGCGCTGAAGATCGCGGCGGAGCTGGGCGTGGTCGGCCATCTCGCGGTCGAGCTGTTCGAGACCCGCGACGGCCGGATCCTCGTCAACGAGCTGGCGATGCGCCCCCACAACTCCGGCCACTGGACCCAGGACGGCGCCGTCACCTCCCAGTTCGCCAACCATGTGCGCGCGGTCCTCGACCTGCCGCTCGGCGACCCGCGCACCCGGGCGACCTGGACCGTCATGACCAACGTCCTCGGCGGCGACTACCCCGACATGTACGCGGCGTACCTCCACTGCATGGCCCGGGACCCCGCGCTGAAGATCCACATGTACGGCAAGGGCGTGAAGCCCGGCCGCAAGGTCGGCCACGTCAACACCTACGGCGACGACCTGGCCGACGTCCGCGAGCGCGGCCGCCACGCCGCCGACTACCTCCGAGGGACCATCACCGAATGAGCGCTCCTGTGCCCGCGATCGGCATCGTCATGGGCTCCGACTCCGACTGGCCGGTCATGGAAGAAGCGGCCAAGGCCCTCGACGAGTTCGAGATCCCGTACGAGGTGGACGTCGTCTCCGCGCACCGGATGCCGCGCGAGATGGTCGCGTACGGCGAGAGCGCCGCGCAGCGGGGTCTGAAGGCCATCATCGCGGGCGCCGGCGGCGCGGCCCACCTCCCGGGCATGCTCGCCTCGGTCACCCCGCTGCCGGTGATCGGCGTGCCGGTGCCGCTGAAGTACCTGGACGGCATGGACTCGCTCCTCTCCATCGTCCAGATGCCCGCGGGCGTCCCCGTCGCCACGGTCTCCATCGGCGGCGCCCGCAACGCGGGCCTCCTCGCCGCGCGCATCCTCGCCGCCCACGACGCGGAGCTGCAGGGCCGCATGCGGGAGTTCCAGGACGAGCTGAACGAACAGGCCACGGAAAAGGGCAAGCGCCTCCGCGCCAAGGTGGACGGCGCGCCGTCGTTCGGCTTCGGCCACTGAGCCCCCTCCCGGGGCGGTGCCACTCGGGGTTCCGCCCCGGGTGCGGGCCGGTGGCCCGGTGGTGCCCACCCGTTCCTCCCCCAGCTACCGCTGGGAGGCGCCCCCTCGCGGAACGATTTCCCACAACGGGGGCACATGCGGCCCTTGCGGTGCTGCGTGGCCCTGGCCCTACCCCAGCCTCTCCGGTGTTTGAGGGGCGGGGTCCAGGGGCGGGGATGCCCTACCCCAGCCTCTCCGGTGTTTGAGGGGCGGGGTCCAGGGGCGGGGATGCCCCACTCCCAGCCCCTCCGGCGTTTGAGGAGCGGGGTCCAGGGGCGGAGCCCCGGCGGGGGTGTGGGGGCGGAGCCCCCAGCCGGGGGGCCGGGGGCTTGCCCCCGGTTCGGGAAGGGGCGGGGTGGGGGAGGGCTCGCCGCAGGCGCCCCATGCCCGTGACTTCGACGGGCGCCCCAGGTGAGAATGCCCGGATGACCGATCACCTCGCGCACGCCCGTGACCTGCTGGCCACCCACCCCGTCGTGGACGGCCACAACGACCTCCCCTGGGCCCTGCGCGAGCAGGTCCGCTACGACCTCGACCGCCTCGACATCGCCGTCGACCAGAGCAAGCGCACCCACACCGACATCCCCCGCCTCCGCGAGGGCGGCGTCGGCGCCCAGTTCTGGTCGGTGTTCGTACGCTCGGACTTCAGCGGGGACACGGCGGTCAGCGCGACCCTCGAACAGATCGACGTCGTGCGCCGTTTGACCGAGCGTTACGCCGATGACCTCCGGCTGTCGCTCACGGCGGACGACATGGAGACGGCCCGCGCCGAGGGCCGGATCGCGTCGCTCATGGGCGCCGAGGGCGGCCACAGCATCAACTGCTCGCTGGCCACCCTGCGCGCCCTGTACGACCTCGGGGTGCGCTATATGACGCTCACCCACAACGACAACATCCCGTGGGCGGACTCGGCGACGGACGAGCCGAGGGCGCACGGCCTGACCCGCTTCGGCGAGGAGGTCGTCCGCGAGATGAACCGGCTCGGCATGCTCGTCGACCTGTCCCACGTGTCGGCCGACACGATGCGCGACGCGCTCCGGGTGAGCGAGGCGCCGGTGATCTTCTCGCACTCCTCCGCCCGCGCCGTCTGCGACCATCCGCGCAACGTCCCGGACGACGTCCTGGCGGCGCTGGCCGCCAACGGCGGGGTGGCGATGGTCACGTTCGTGCCGAAGTTCGTGCTGCCGGAGGCGGTCGCGTGGACGAAGGCGGCGGACGAGAACATGCGCGCGCACGGGCTGCATCCGCTGGAGCTGACGGAGGCCGCGAAGAAGGTGCAGCGCGCCTTCGAGGAGGCCCATCCGCGCCCGATGGCAACCGCGGCCACCGTCGCCGACCACCTCGATCATATGCGCGAGGTGGCGGGCGTCGACCACATCGGCATCGGCGGCGACTTCGACGGCGCCGCCTTCACCCCGGCCGGCCTGGACGATGTCGCGGGCTATCCGAACCTCATCGCGGAACTCCTGAACCGCCACTGGTCCGAGGCCGAACTCGCCAAGCTGACCTGGCACAACGCCGTCCGGGCGCTGCGCGGCGCCGAGGACGTGGCGCGCGGGCTGCGCGCGGTCCGGGGGCCGTCCATCGCGACCATCGACCAGTTGGACGGCGCCCCGGAGGCCTGATCTCCGGCACCACCCCAATGGCCCCTTTACCAGGGCTTGATGGCTTTGCGATGTGTTGATGCATCGTTCACGTAATGCGCCTCTTCCCCGTCGCCGGCATGGCGAGAGAGTCGTGAGCGGTCTGACGATCGCTCACGCGCAAACACGGGAAAGAGGCGTTATGCCCGACTTCACCCGCCGTAGACTCCTTGGTGCCGCCGCCGGTTCGCTCGGCGCGGGCGCGGCCATGACGCTCCTGCCGCCGAGCGTGCAGCAGGCGATAGCCGCCGGGCCGCCGAAGGGCGGCTCGCTCGACGACATCGAGCACGTCGTCCTGCTGATGCAGGAAAACCGCTCGTTCGACCACTACTTCGGCACCCTCAAGGGAGTGCGCGGGTTCGCCGACCCGGACGCCCTGACCCTCTCCACCGGCAAGTCGGTCTTCCACCAGCCGGACGCGGTCAACCCGGACGGCTATCTGCTCCCGTTCCACCTGGACACCCACTCCACGAGCGCCCAGGCGATCCCGTCCACCAGCCACGCCTGGTCGGTGCAGCACGAGGCGTGGAACAACGGCGCCATGGACAAGTGGCTCCCGGCCCACCGCAAGGCCGACGGCGAGAACGGGCCGTACGTCATGGGCTACCACACCCGTGAGGACATCCCGTTCCAGTTCGCCCTGGCCGAGGCGTTCACCATCTGCGACAACTACTTCTGCTCGGTCTTCGGCCCCACCTGGCCCAACCGGCTGTACTGGATGACGGGCACCATCGACCCGGCCGGGGTGAAGGGCGGCCCGGTCCTGGAGAACAAGGCGCCCAAGCCGTACCGCTGGACGACCTACGCCGAGCGCCTGCAGAAGGCGGGCGTGAGCTGGAAGGTCTATCAGGAGGAGGACAACTACGGCTGCAACCTGCTGGAGGAGTTCCAGCAGTTCCAGGACGCACGGCCGGGCGACCCGCTGTACGACCGCGGCATGGTGCACAGCCCCGCCGGGACGTTCGAGGAGGACGCCCGCAACGACCGGCTGCCGACCGTCTCCTGGATCATCCCGACCGCCGAGGTCTCCGAGCACCCGGACTACCTTCCGGCGGCCGGCGCCGACTACGTGGCCTCCAAGATCGAGGCCATCGCGTCCAACCCCGAGGTGTGGCGCAAGACCGTCTTCATCCTCAACTACGACGAGAACGACGGCCTGTTCGACCACGTGCCGCCGCCCACCCCGAAGGCCGGGACCGTGGACGAGTTCGTGGGCGGCCTGCCCATCGGCGGCGGCTTCCGGGTGCCCTGCCTCATCGTCTCGCCGTGGACGGTGGGCGGCTGGGCCGCGGGCGAGGCGTTCGACCACACCTCGGTGCTCCAGTTCCTGGAGCGGCTGACGGGGGTCAAGGAGCCCAACATCAGCGAGTGGCGCCGCCGTACGTTCGGCGACCTCACCTCGGCCTTCGGCTTCGGCCACGCCGCACCGCGGCCGCCGAAGCTGCCGGACGACACGGCGGAGCAGCTGGAGAAGGCCAAGGAGGAGGTCGCGAACCTCCCCGAGCCCACCCTCCCGGGCGCCGGCCAGAAGCCCCCGAAGCAGGAGAAGGGCCGCCGCCCGCGCCGCTGAGCCACCTCTTCCGCTCCCACCGCCCGCCCTGACGGTGGGAGCGGAAGGTCTCAGGGGTGGATCAAGCAGAAGGGGTGCCCCGCCGGGTCGGCGAAGACGCGGAAGTCCCGCTTGCCGCCGTCGTCGTCGAGGTCCAGCGGCCGCGCGCCCAGCGCCAGCACCCGCTCCTGCGCCTCCGCCATGTCGGTCACCCGCAGATCGAGGTGCAGCTGCTGCGAGTCCTTCGCCGACGGCCAGCTCGGCGGGACGAAACCGGGCGCCTCCTGGAAGGCCAGCCTGGCCTCGCCGGGCAGGAAGAGATCGACCCACTTCTCGCCCTCGTGCTTCAGCTCCCCGCCCAGCACCTGCTGGTAGAAGCGGGCGAGCGCGGTGGGGTCGGGACAGTCGACGACGGTGACGGTCAGCTTGGCGATGGCCATGGCTCCTCCTCGGGTCCCGGACCGGGTTGACCGGACCGGGACCCGCCAAACAGGGGAGCCGGACGCGCGGGCCGACAGCGCCGCGTGCGCTCAGGAGCCGGCCGGCGTTTCCCCACCGTCCACCGCGCGGGCGGCCGCGGTGCGCGAGCCGACCAGCAGCAGACACAGCACCGACACCCCGGCGACCGCCCCGGCCAGGGCGAGCAGCGGGTCCAGGGACCGCGCCGCTTGGGTGGACACTGTGGCCTGCGGTGGCGGGGCGGCGTTCGGAGGCGCGCTCGGGGCGGCGGCCGACGGTGCCCCCGCGGCGGCGGAGGTGCTCGCCGTGGCGCTCCCCGAGGACGCGGCAGGGCTGGGACTCTTCGCCGACGATCCTGTCGCCGGGGCGCTGGTCCGTGCCGCCGCGCTCGTACGGGGCGCCGCCGGGGCCGTCGACGGAGGGGCGCCGCCGTGGGCGTGCGTCGGCGCGGCCGTGGTGGCCGGGGCGGCGGGCTTGACCACCAGGCTCCCGGTCATACCCGGGTGCACCGTGCACAAATAGCCGTAGCTTCCGGCCGCGGTGAACGTGAAGCTCCAGGTCTGGCCCTTGTCGAGCATGGGGGAGTGGATCGCGGCCGGGCCCGAGGTGGTCTTCACATCGTGCGGGGCGGTGTCCTGGTTGACCCAGGTGACCGTGTCCCCGGCGGTGATGGTGAGGGTGCGCGGTCCGAACGCGTAGCCCTTCATGACGACCCGGTGCGTGGCGGCCGACGCCTCGCCCGCGGTCAGCGGCACCAGCCCGAGCGCGAGCAGGCCCGCGGCGAGGACGGCCCGTACCGCCCGTGACGCGTTCATACGAACTCCGCGGCGACGAGCAGCCGCAGACGGCTCGCGGGCGCGGTGCGCGGCAGGGTGAAGCCGGTAGCCCGGCGCAGCGGCCGGTACGGGACCTCGGCGGCACCGATGACGAGCAGCCGGTCCTCGGCGCGCCGCGCCACGCGCAGCCGCAGGGTCGTGGCGAGCGGTACACCGCGCAGCTCGAGATCACCGAAAACGTGCAGGCGTCGCCCGTCGTCGGCGGGCTCGACGGCATCGGAGCGGAAGACGAGGTGCGTGTGCCGCTCGGCGTACAGCCCGTGGCGGCCGCGCAGCCGCCTGTCACCGAACGGCCTGCCGGTGCGCAGCGAGCCGCTGGTCATCTCCAGGCGCATGGCACAGGCGGCCGGATCGGCGTCGACGGTCAGGGCGGCGCCGGTCAGGGCCAGCCGCCCGCGGAGCGTGGCGAAGGGGCCGAGCCGTGCGGTGAGTTCGACGATGCCGCGGCCCGGTGCGACGGCGTACGTGCCCGGTCGCGGCAGCCAGTCCGGGCCGGTCTCGGGCGGTGGGGCGGAGGAGAGAGGCAGGGTTTCGGTAGTCATCCCGGTCTCCAGGGGAAGCGAGGGGCTAGGGTGCGGAAGGCGGCGGGCCGGCCGACTGCGACTCGGCCGGCCCGCCGTCCGTCAGCAGCTGCCGGTGAGGTAGTCCTCGGTGGGCTGGAGCAGGTGCTCGGCCCAGACGGTGTGCATCTTCACGTAGCTGTCGAGGTTGAGCGCGTCCTGTATTTGCTGGCCGGGAGACTCCTCCAGGTGAGCGACCTTGACGTGCTGGAGGATGACGGACAGCGTCTTGTCGACGGTCGCGCCGCCATCCTCGACGGCCGGGTCGAGGATGCTCTCCACCCACACGGTGTGGGTCTTGATGTACTGGTCGAGCTCAAGGGCGTCCTGTACCTGCTCGCCCGGGGAGCGCTCCAGATGGGCCGACTTCAGGTGGTGGAGGATGGGCATCAGGACCTTCCGGACGTCGGCGCACTCGCTGCCGTCGCCGCCGGACCCGTCGCCGGAGGAGTCTCCGCCGCCGGTGCCGCCGCCCGGGGTGCCGCCGCCCGAGGTGCCGCCGTTGTGACCGCCGCCGGTGCCCCCGGAGTGGCCTCCGCCTGTCCCGCCGGTGCCGCCGTCGCCGGTGCCGCCGCCGCTGGTGCCGCCGCCGGAGGTGCCGCCGCCGCTGGTGCCGCCGCCGGAGGTGCCGCCGCCGCCGGTACCGCCGCCCGACGTACCGCCGCCGTCCGAGCCGCCGTCGTCCGCCAGGACCGTGATCGAGGCGGTCATGTCCGGGTGCACGGCGCAGTAGTACTCGTAGGTGCCGGGTGTGGTGAAGGTGTACGACCAGGAGTCGCCCTTGTTGAGGGTCCCGGAGTCGAACTTCTTCGGACCCTTGGTGGTGGTGACGGTATGAGGGGCCTCATCCGAGTTGGTCCACTGCACCGTGTCACCGACGTGCACCGTCAGCTTCGCGGAGCCGAACTTCATGTCCTTGATGTCGACCTTGTAGTCGGCCGCCGCGGCCGGCTGCTGGGCGGCGGCGACCGGCTGCGCCGCCTGCTGGGCGGCCGCGGGGGCCGGGGCCGCGGTCGTTCCGGAGGCCGCCGACTGGATCAGCCCCAGGCACAGCACGGCGGAACCGGCCGCGGCCAGCCCGCCCGCCAGCAGGGCCCGGTTGCCGAACCGGGAGCGGGGACGTCGGCCCGGCTCCCGTACCGCTTGTGCGGTGTCGTTGTCGCTCATGGTCTTGCGAACTCCCTTGGATTGTCTGGGGAATGGGGGGAACAGATGCCGGTTCAGCGGCCGGGATCGGACGTGACCAGCAGACTCGTCACCGCGAGTACGACGAGGACGAGCCCCGTCTCCGCGGCCACCGAGTAGCCGAAGGGCCGCACGGAGGCGGCGTCGCCGCGCAGCAGCACAGCGATGTCGAGGCGGTTGCGCACCCACAGCCGGCTGCTCTGGGCGACCAGCAGCGTGGCGAGGAGGACCGCCACCTTGAGCAGCAGCAGCTGTCCGTACGCGGTGTGCAGCAGCGCGCCGAAGGAGCCCACCACCTGCCAGGCGAGCACCAGCCCGGCGGCGGCGATGGCGGTCACGCTCACCGCCGCCAGCGTCGAGTAGCGGGGCACGACCGCGGCCAGCTCCTCGGGGCGGCGGCGCGGCAGTACGGCCACCGCGAGCATGGCCAGCCCACCGATCCACAGGGAGACGCCGAGCAGATGCGCCAGGTCGGCGGTGGCTCCCCAGCCCGGGGCGGCGCCCTCGGAGCTGTGGCCGGACATGCCCGCCGTACGCAGCAGGCCGAGGGCGACGGCCGCCGCGCCGACTCGCCAGCCGGGTGAGCGGGCGGCCCGGTCGCCGCCCTGCAGAACGGCGGCGAGGACGACCGCGGCCAGCACCCACAGCAGCCCGCGGGTGGCCAGGACGACGCCGACCTCGGTGTCGAGGATGTCCCGGTACGAGGCGGGGGTGAGCACGTCGCCGAGCCCGCCCATCGCGGCGTACGCCCCCTGGAGCCCCCACGCGGCGACGGACGACAGCAGCCCGCACAGCCAGGACGCGGCCAACAGGGCTCTGGCCCGCCGATCGGCCGCGCCACGTGGCCACAGCAGGGCGACGAACGCCAGCCCGCCCACGAACAGGGCAAGGGAGAGGTAGCCGGCCCAGCGGGCGGTGACCAGGCCGCGGTGCACGGCGGCGGAGGGCCCGGTGGGCGCGGGCGCCGCTTGGTGGCCGCGTTCGGCGGCCCCGCCCTTGTCCGTGTCCGATCCGGCGGGAACCCGGAGGCCGATCCGTCCCGAGCTGGCGTGCCCGTCCTGTTCGTCGATCACCCGCCAGGTCAGGGTCAACCGGCCGTGCCGGGCCTCGGGCTGCTTGTGGAGGCGCGCGGTGACACTGTCCTTACGGCCATCGGCGGGCCGGCTCACCGGCAGCCGGACGCGGCCCACCGTGACCCGTACCTCGTCCGGCTCCACCGGCGTGGTGAACGTGAGGGCCACGCGGCTGGGCAGTTGCCGGAGCTGGGCTCCGTCCTGGGGGCTGGAGTCGCGCAGCTCGGTGTGGGCGGAGGCGGCGGGCGCGCAGAGCAGCACCGCCAGGAGCGCCAGCAGGACCGCGGGGACACCGCGGCGCGCGCTCATGATGTCCCCGGCGAGGACGAGGACGAGGATGAGGTGGCCGACGGCTCGGGAAGGCGGCACCCGCCCAGGGGGTCGGCCAGTTGACCGGCCGGTTTCTCAGCTGGTTTCCCGGCCGATGGACCGGACGGTGCCTCGGACGGTGTCGCCGGTGCCTCCGGCGGTGCCTCGGCACCCTGCCCGGAGAGCAGGTCGAGGACGCCGAACACGGGCGCGGTGACCTGCTTCAGCAGGGGTTCGACGAGGTGGACCGATCCGTCGGTACACGGTTCGTCGTCCCCCGGCCGGCCGTCGTCCGGAGCGGAGGGGGACGGTGAGGGGGCGGAGCCCGGCGGTTCCGGGTGGCCGTTCCCGGCGCCGTGGTCCGCTCCACCGTCTCCCGGCGTCCCCTGGACGTGGCCGCCGCCGTCGTCCACCGGCAGCGGGACGGACGGCGGCAGGGCGGCGGGATCGCCGGCGCCGGGGGCCTGGGCACCGGGCGCGGGCGCGGCGGGGGGTTCGGCGGACGGTGTGGGGGAGTCTTCGGGCGGGCCGGGGCTGGGCGGTGCGCCGGCGGTGGGCGGTGCGGGTGGGGTGACGGCCGCTCGGGCGTCGGCGGCGCGAGTGCCGCCGATGCCCGAGGCGTAGCCCAGGACGACCACGACGGCGCCGACGAGCGCGCCCGCCACGATCTCGTCACGATGATCCCCGGGCCAGACCGCCCTGGTGAAGAAGGGCATGGGGCCCCTTCCTGGCATGGTCCGTTCAGTGAAGAGCCATCAGTGGACAGGAGCGGGGATTCGCTTGCACTACGCGTCAGTTAAGCGCTGATTGCCGACCTCTTTTCCGGGCGGACCCCGACTGTGAGATCGGGGCATAGGCAACGACACCTCGCATCGCGCCGCGTGGAGGAATACCGCACCGCGTGGAGAGCCTGTGAACGTGAACAGCCGTACGTGCCCGGCCCCGTCCCCGGGCGGTGGAAACCGCGAGGAGGACGGGGCCGGTAAGAGGGGAGGGAAAGGCGGACTACGCCATGGGGCGGCCCAGGGCGCGGTAGGTCCAGCCGGCGTCGCGCCAGTAGTCGGGGTCCAGGGCGTTGCGGCCGTCGAGGATGCGGCGCTCGGCGACCATCTCGCCCAGGCCCACCGGATCCAGCTCGCGGAACTCGCGCCACTCGGTCAGGTGCAGCACCGCGTGGGCGCCCCGGGCCGCCTCCGGCGCGCTCGGGGCGTAGGCGAGGGTCGGGAAGAGGGCGCGGGCGTTGTCCATGCCCTTGGGGTCGTAGACGGTCACCTGGGCGCCCTGGAGCTGTATCTGCCCGGCCACGTTGAGCGCGGGGGAGTCCCGTACGTCGTCGGAGTCCGGCTTGAACGTGGCGCCCAGCACCGCCACCCGCTTGCCGAGGAAGCTGCCGCCGACCGCGTCGCGGGCGAGTTCGACCATGTGGCCGCGGCGCCGCATGTTGATCGAGTCGACCTCGCGGAGGAAGGTCAGGGCCTGGTCCGCGCCGAGTTCACCGGCGCGGGCCATGAAGGCGCGGATGTCCTTGGGCAGGCAGCCGCCGCCGAAGCCGATCCCGGCCCGCAGGAATTTCTTGCCGATCCGCTCGTCGTAGCCGATGGCCTCGGCGAGCTTGACCACGTCTCCGCCCGCCGCCTCGCAGACCTCGGCCATGGCGTTGATGAACGAGATCTTCGTGGCGAGGAAGGAGTTCGCCGAGGTCTTCACCAGCTCGGCGGTCGGGAAGTCGGTCACCACGAACGGCGAGCCCTCCGCGATCGGCGTCGCGTACACCTCCCGCAGCACCTTCTCGGACCGGTCGCTGGTGACGCCGACCACGATCCGGTCCGGGTGCAGCGTGTCCTCGACGGCGAAGCCCTCCCGCAGGAACTCCGGGTTCCACGCCAGCTCGGCGTCCGCGCCGGCCGGGGCCAGCTCGGCGAGCCGCGCCGCGAGCCGGTCCGCGCTGCCGACCGGGACGGTGGACTTGCCGACGACCAGCGCCGGGCGGCGCAGATGCGGGGCGAGCGATTCCACCGCGTTGTCCACGTGGCGCATGTCACACGCGTACTCGCCGTGCTTCTGCGGGGTGTTCACGCAGATGAAGTGGACGTCGCCGAACTGCCCGGCCTCCTCGTAGGAGCTGGTGAAGCGCAGCCGGCCGGTCGCCCCCGGGGCGCCCGCCACATGCCGCTTCAGCAGATCCTCCAGGCCCGGTTCGTACATGGGCACCCGGCCCTCCGAGAGCATCGCGATCTTCTCGGGCACGATGTCGAGCCCCAGCACCTCGAAGCCCAGCTCGGCCATGGCCGCGGCGTGGGTCGCGCCCAGGTAGCCGGTGCCGATCACGGTGATCTTGAGGGCCATGTGGTGCTCCAGAAGCGTCGGTCTCAGATGCGCTGCCTGAGCATAGTCGGCACCCCGGACAGGGCTCAGCGGCCCGCTGTCGGGTAACTCACGTATACGAGCCGGGACGGCGGCCCTAGAATTCAGTTACTTAACGGTAGTTAGCATCATAGGGGAGTGAGAAGACCTTGGCGTCCTCGGGAAACGCAGACTTCGACCTGTACCGGCCGTCCGAGGAGCACGACATGCTCCGCGATTCGGTCCGCTCACTCGCCGAGGCGAAAATAGCCCCCTTCGCGGCCGAGGTCGACGAGGAAGGCCGCTTCCCACAGGAAGCACTGGACTCCCTGGTCGCCAATGACCTGCACGCGGTGCACGTCCCCGAGTCGTACGGCGGCGCCGGCGCCGACGCGCTCGCGACCGTGATCGTCATCGAGGAGGTCGCCCGGGTGTGCGCCTCCTCCTCCCTGATCCCCGCGGTCAACAAGCTGGGCTCACTGCCCGTCATCCTCTCCGGCTCCGAGGACCTGAAGAAGCGGTACCTGGGCCCGCTCGCCAAGGGCGACGCGATGTTCTCGTACTGCCTCTCCGAGCCCGACGCGGGCTCCGACGCGGCCGGCATGAAGACCAAGGCGGTGCGCGACGGCGACTCCTACGTCCTCAACGGCGTCAAGCGCTGGATCACCAACGCCGGGGTCTCCGACTACTACACGGTGATGGCCGTCACCGACCCCGAGAAGCGGTCCAAGGGCATCTCCGCCTTCGTCGTGGAGAAGTCCGACGAGGGCGTCTCCTTCGGCGCCCCGGAGAAGAAGCTCGGCATCAAGGGCTCCCCGACGCGCGAGGTCTACCTCGACAATGTGCGCATCCCCGCCGACCGCATGATCGGCGCCGAGGGCACCGGCTTCGCCACCGCCATGAAGACCCTCGACCACACCCGCATCACCATCGCCGCCCAGGCCCTCGGCATCGCCCAGGGCGCCCTCGACTACGCCAAGGGCTACGTCAAGGAGCGCAAGCAGTTCGGCAAGGCGATCGCCGACTTCCAGGGCATCCAGTTCATGCTCGCCGACATGGCCATGAAGATCTCGGCCGCGCGCGCCCTGACCTACCAGGCGGCCGCCGCCTCCGAGCGCGGCGACGCCGACCTCACCTACCAGGGCGCCGCCGCCAAGTGCTTCGCCTCGGACGTGGCGATGGAGGTCACCACGGACGCCGTCCAGCTGCTCGGCGGCTACGGCTACACCCGCGACTACCCGGTCGAGCGCATGATGCGCGACGCCAAGATCACCCAGATCTATGAAGGAACGAACCAAGTTCAGCGGGTCGTCATGGCGCGCAACCTGCCGTAGGGCCGGGACCGGGGGCGGGGGTGCCGTGCGCGGCGCCCCCGCCCTCGTCATGTCCGCGTAGTTCAGGCGTGCGGCCGCCAGACCGAGAAGTCCGCCAGGCGGAAGTGGCTGGCGACGGTGCGGAAGCCGAACCAGCCGCTGGTGTAGGGCTCCGGGTCCCGGTAGTCGCAGAGCAGCGCGCCGTTGCTCCAGTACTGGACGGTCCGCCCGGCGGACACCAGGCGGACGCGGTGCGGGGCGTTCGGAGTGAGCAGCGGCTCGGTGAGGTCGAACAGCAGGGGGCGGTTGCCCGGCTCGCCGACGTAGCGCCGCATGCGGGTGGTGGTGTTGAGGTTGGCGCCGTAGCCGACGTAGTACGTCTTCAGCAGGTCGTAGTCGGCGAAGGTGCCGCTGCGCGGCGTGGCGAAGAGGTCGCCGGGGGAGCGGACGTCCCGGGCGTTCCAGAACGCGTTGAGGTCGGTCACATGGTCGTTGGGGCCGCCCTCCGCGACCGGGGTGGCCGTGTACTCGATGACGTACGGGCCGGTCAGCTCGCGGGTGAACCAGACGGTCGCGCCGCCCGGTACGTCGACGTCGAGCACCCCGTGCCGGGTGCGCACCGTCCCGCCGCTCTCCAGTTCGGCGGCCCACTGGCGGGTGCCGTGGCGGAAGTCGTCGTGGGCGATCCGGGTCCAGCGGCCGCGGCCCGTGGGGGCGGTGGCGGGCGCGGCGAGGGCGGCCGGTGCGGCGGCGGCCGTGGCGGCCGCGGCGGCGGCGACGGTGAGGCCGCGGAGCAGGCGTCGGCGGTCGGGGGCGGGGCGGTACGTCATCGTGGTGCGGTTCCTTCCCGGGATGATTGAACCGTTTCAATCCGTAGCGCGGGACGAACCTAACAGACGACCGCCGCCGGGCGCTCGGGCCCGGCGGCGGTCGTCGTGCGACGGCGTGGTGGTCAGTTGCCGGAGACGGTGACCTTCTCGTCGTTCTTCAGCTCGCCCACCAGCTGCTTGACCTTGGGCATGTCCCACTGGACGGCGCTGCCCTTGGAAGTGGGGAGACCGGGGTTGGAGACGGGCATGTTCATCTGCTTGCCCTCACCGTTGGAGACGCTCTTCATCGCGAAGAACATGTCCTTCAGGTCCCACAGGCTCATGTCCTTGTCAACGATCAGGCTGTCCAGGCCGGCGCCCATCATCGGGTAGAGCTTGAAGGGGTTCAGGACCGTGCTCGGCGTCGCCGCCTTGTTGGCGAGCGCCGCCAGGAACCGCTGCTGGTTCTTGGTGCGGTCCAGGTCACCGCCGGCCAGGCCGTGGCGCTGGCGGACGAAGGCGAGCGCCTGCTGGCCGTTGAGCGTCTGCTCGCCCTTCTTGAAGTCGGCCCCGGAGAACTTGTCGTTCATGTCCTGGGGGATGTTGATGTCGACCCCGCCGACCCCGTCGACGATCTTGGCGAAGCCGTCGAAGCCGATCTCCGCGTAGTGGTCGATCTTCAGACCGGTGTTGTACTCGATGGTCCGGGTGAGCAGCTGCGGGCCCTCCGAGGAGTAGGAGGCGTTCAGCTTGTTCTGGCTCGCCGGGATCCGGTTGCCGCTCGACGAGCCGGTGAAGGCCGGGATGGTGACCCAGGAGTCACGCGGGAGGCTGACCATGGTGTTCCCGTTCTCACCGACGTGGAGCAGGATCATGGAGTCGGTGCGGCGGCCCTCGGCGGAGCCGGTGTGCAGCTTCTTCTTGTCCTCCGCGGACATGCCCTCACGGCTGTCCGAACCGACGATCAGGTAGTTGGTGCCCTTGCCGCCGGTCGGCCGGTCCTCGACCTTGCTGAGGTCGACCTCGCGCTTGAGCTTGCCGTCGGCCCAGAAGTAGGTGCCGATACCGACCGCGAGCAGCAGCGCGACCAGGGTGACCAGACCGATGGTTATCCGACGCCGCCAGTTCACCGGTCCGCCCCTCCGCGCGCCGCCGCCGGGACGGCCGGGACCGCCCGGCCCGCGGCCGCCGCCATATACCTGGCCCGTGTTGTAACCGTCGCCGCCGTGGCCGCCGTACTCGTCATAGCTCGGCGAGGGCCGCGGCACGCTCCCCCGCGGCGACAGCTCCGGGGGCAGCGGCGGCTCGGCGGGCTGCTGCCCGCCGCCGCCCGGCGCCGCCCGCCGTACCTGCGGCATGGAGCGGGCCCCCTCTGGCTGGGGGCTACCGCTGCCGCGTCCGTACCGGTCGTTGCGGTCACCGGTCCAACCCTGGGGCCATTCGCTCATGCATGGCAGTGTGCCTGGTCGGACCTGCTGTCTTACAGGGCGGGTGCCGTATCGCGGCATGGCTGTTGCAGAGCTGATAAGAATCCGGTCCGCATAAGGTGGACGGCATGACCAAACAGGCCCATGACGTGGACACGGACCTTCCGGGCAAGCCCACGTCCGCCTCCCGCACCACGCTGTCGCACATCATGACCGGCAACGACACCAACCTCCTCGGCACCGTCCACGGCGGCGTGATCATGAAGCTCGTCGACGACGCCGCCGGGGCGGTCGCCGGGCGGCACTCCGAGGGCCCCGCGGTCACCGCCTCGATGGACGAGATGGCCTTCCTGGAGCCGGTCCGCGTCGGCGATCTCGTCCATGTGAAGGCCCAGGTCAACTGGACCGGACGGTCCTCCATGGAGGTCGGGGTGCGGGTGCTGGCCGAGCGGTGGAACGAGTCCACCCCCGCCACCCAGGTCGGCAGCGCCTATCTGGTCTTCGCCGCGGTCGACGCCGACGGCAAGCCCCGGCCCGTGCCGCCGGTCATACCGGAGACCGAGCGCGACAAGCGGCGCTACCAGGAGGCCGAGATCCGCCGCACCCACCGGCTGGCCCGCCGCCGCGCGATCAAGGAGCTGCGCGCCCGGCGCGCCGCGGAGGGCACCGAGGAGCCGTAAGCGGCAAAGGCGACCGCGTCAGCCGTCACACCGCCACGGGCCGGCACCGCTACGGGCAGCTGACCTCGTCGCCGGTGACGGCGCCGAGGCCGGGGCGGTCCTTGCGCGGGTCCTCGGTGCGCACCGGGTGCACGTCCTCGTAGTCCGCGCCGACCGTGACCTGCATCACCCCGCCCTGCCCCGGTACCGGCTTCAGCTGCGCCCCGGGCAGCGCGGCGGCCAGGGTGCGCACCGAGCGGTCCCAGACCGGGTCGTACGTGATGAGCGTGCGCGCCACGTCCTTGGTGGCCGCGTCGGCGGGGGAGCCGGTGGTGGCGAAGCCGGTGGCGTGCAGCGCCCGGTCCGCGCGGCGGGCGAGCCCGGTCGTCCCGGTGCCGTTGAGCACGTGGACCCGGACCTGCCCCGGGGCCACGTCGACGACGGTGGCCTCGGACCGCGCGTGGTGCCGGGTCAGCGGCTGGTCCCGGCGGATGGCGTCGAACAGCCGCTCCGCCCTGGGCCGGTCCCAGTGCAGTGTGGAGCCGACGCCCTTGAGCGGCCGCCCCGGCAGGAGCACCGGGACCGAGGCGAACTCGGAGGACGCCGGGGTGAGGCCGTTCATGGCCCGGCCCAGGGCCATCAGGTCCTCCGCGCCGAAGCCGTGGTCGGCGCGGACCGAGCCGAGCAGGGTGGTGGCGACGGCGTTGAACCGCACCGGGTTCAGCAGGACGCCGCCCGCCGCCGTCTGGTGGAGCACCGAGGCCAGGAAGCGCTGCTGGCGCTGGATGCGGCCGAGGTCGGAGGTGCCGTCGGTGTGGCGGGAGCGGACGTACTGCAGCGCCTGGCCGCCGCCCAGGACGTGGGTGCCGGGCGGCAGGTCGAGGCCGGTGTGGTCGTCCTTGAGCCGCCGGGCCGTGCACACCTTCACCCCGCCGACCATGTCGACGGTCTTCATGAAGCTGGTGAAGTCGACCTCCAGATAGTGGTCGATGTGCACGCCGGTCGCATGCTCGACGGTGCGCACGGTGAGGCTGGGCCCGCCCTCGGCGTAGGCGGCGTTGAGCCGTTGCGGATGGGCGGGGTGCCGCTTCCCGGCGCGGTCGGTGTACGCGGGGATCATGGCGTACGAGTCGCGGGGCAGGCTGACCACGGAGGCCCGGCGGCGGTCCGCCGACAGGTGGACCAGGATGACCGTGTCGGTGCAGTGGCAGGGCGCCCCGCCGAGCCGGTACAGCACCTTCTCCTGCCGGGTGATCCGGTCCCGGCCGTCGGTGCCGACGACCAGGAAGTTGACGCCGCCCCCGGCGTTCTCCGGCCGGTTGTCCAGGCCGCCGAAGGCGTCCACCCGGTGGATGCCGGATTCCAGCTCCCGGACCATCAGGTGCCCGATCGCGCTGACGGCCAGCACCAGGCACGCGATGAACAGGGCGATCCGCAGACCCCAGCGGCGGCGGCGCCCGGAGCGGGGCCGGGGGCGTGGCGGGCGCGTCGATCGGGCCGGTGCACTCACCGAAGGAGACCTCCGTGAACGGGCCCGGGCGGGGCGCTGGCGGGTCGGAACCGCTGTCACGGTAGGGCCATACGATGAGCACCCCGGCGCCCCACGCCGCCGGTGCCGGCCGCTGCCACCCGGGCGGCGCGTTCCGGTGCCCCCATTCGCGGTAACGTGGGCCCGCTACTGCAGTCTCCTGGGGGCGCGGCCCCCGAAACCCCGAGGTGCCATGCCCCCGCGTCAGCTCCCGGCCGTCTCCGTGATCATGCCGGTGCTCAATGAGGAACGCCATCTGCGCAATGCCGTGCGGCACATCCTGGAGCAGGAGTACGACGGTGAGATGGAGGTGGTGATCGCGGTCGGCCCGTCCGCGGACCGTACCGAAGAGATCGCCGCCGAGCTGGCCGCCGAGGATCCGCGGGTGAACACCGTGCCCAACCCCACGGGCCGCACTCCCGCCGCGCTGAACGCCGCGATCAAGGCGTCCCGCCACCCGGTGGTGGTGCGGGTCGACGGACACGGCATGCTCTCGCCGAACTACATCGCGACCGCCGTGCGGCTGCTGGAGGAGACCGGCGCGCAGAACGTCGGCGGCATCATGCACGCCGAGGGCGAGAACGACTGGGAGCGGGCCGTGGCCGCCGCCATGACCTCGAAGATCGGCGTCGGCAACGCCGCCTTCCACACCGGCGGCGAGGCGGCCCCCGCCGACACCGTCTACCTGGGCGTCTTCCGCCGTGAGGCGCTGGAGCAGCAGGGCGGCTACAACGAGGAATTCATCCGCGCCCAGGACTGGGAGCTGAACTTCCGCATCCGCGAGGCGGGCGGGCTGGTCTGGTTCTCGCCCGAGCTGAAGGTCTCGTACCGGCCGCGGCCGAACGTGCGGGAGCTGGCCAAGCAGTACCGGAACTACGGGCGCTGGCGCCATGTCGTGGCCCGCTTCCACCAGGGCTCGATCAACCTGCGCTACCTCGCCCCGCCGGCCGCCGTGGTGGCCATCGCGGCGGGCGCCGTGGTGGGCGCGGCCGTCACCCCGTGGGGGTTCCTGGTCCCGGGCGGGTATCTGGCGGCCATCGTCGCCGGCTCGGTCCCGGCCGGGAAGGGGCTTCCGGCGGGGGCCCGGGTGCGGATCCCGCTCGCCCTCGCGACCATGCACATGTCGTGGGGCTGGGGCTTCCTGACCAGCCCCCGGGCGCTCGCCAAGAAGGTCATCGCCAGCCGCCGCCCGGCGGTCGTGGCGCAGAGCGGGTGAGCCCGGCGTACGGATGACGTGAGGGGCCGGACCAGGTGGTCCGGCCCCTTTCGGTCGCGTCTCCCGGAAGGAGCCGTCAGAAGGTGTAGTTCGGGTTGACCGACATGCACGCCTTCTTGTCCTCACCGTTGAGGGCGTCGGCGCTCTCCGGCGTCTTGTCGTCGTCGGCCGACCCGGCCTTCGGGTAGGTCGTGCCCGACCGCCAGTCGTTGCCGACCACCACGGTCACGTTCTGCACCGACTTCGAGGACTTCACCGCGCTCTTGGGCAGCCCCAGCGCCTTGGCCACGGCGAGGGCGTCGCCCTGCTCGGCCTCGTTCGGGTAGGCCACGGTGGTGTCGGCCTGCGAGATGAGCACCGTGTTCGCGGTGGCCTTGGTGTAGCCGAGCTGCACCAGCTGGTCGGTGAGCACCCGGGCGCGGCCGGAGACGGGCCCGTACACCGTGGAGGCGGTGCCGTTCTGCACGGTGACCGGGATCTCGCCCTTGGGCGCGGTGGGGGCCGGGGTCCTGTCGGGCTTCTTCTTGTCCTTGCCGTCCAGCGCCGTGTCGTTGCGCAGCAGCGAGAAGGTCTGCTCGGCGTCGCCGGGCTTGGGCTCCACGAACTGCTCGTCCGCGCTGTACTGCCACGGCATGGTGACCATCGTGGTGCGCTCGGTCGGCACCCGCTTCAGGTCGTTGCCCAGGTTGTACAGCTTCTTGACGTCGCCGAGGCCGTGGTCGACGGTCAGCGCGTCGGTGGCCGCCTCCGCCAGGTCCATCAGCTTGCCCGGGTCGGTGAGCTTGGTGCCCTGCTTCAGCTGGCGGATCATCGAGCTCATGTACATGTGCTGGGCCTTGGCCCGGCCGATGTCGGAGTTGTCCTCGAAGCCGTAGCGGGTCCGCAGCCATTGGAGGGCCTGGATGCCCTTGACCGGGTGGGTGCCCTTGGTCAGCCGCAGCCCCGAGCCGTGGCCCTTGCTGTCGTGCGAGTAGACGTTGTCCTTCACGCACACCGGGACGCCGCCGACGGCGTCCGCCATGGAGACCACGCCGGTGAAGTCGATCATCATGAAGTGATCGATGTATATGCCGGTCAGTTCCTTCCAGGTGGCCACCGTGCAGCCCGGGCCGCCGTGCTGCAGCGACTGGTTGATCGCCGCCTGGGTCTTCGGGTAGACGCGCCCGTCGTCCGGGTCGGTGCACCGGGGGATGGTCACCCGGGTGTCGCGCGGGATGCTGACCACCGACATGTTGCTGCGGTCGGCCGCGACGTGCACCAGCATCTGCACATCGGCCAGCGGCTTGCGGTCGGCGTCCTGCTTGGCGCCGCCGAGCTTCACGTTCTCCGCGGTGTTACGGCTGTCCGAACCGATCAGCAGGATGTTCAGCGGGGTCTGGCCCGCCGCGTTCGGCTCGGGCTTGCCCAGCTTGCTGTCGCCGAGGTCGAGGGCTTCCTTCCGCAGATTGCCGTTCAGGTGGTTGTAGTACAGGTAGCCGCCGGCTGCCGCGGCCAGTACCAGCGCGGCCAGCGTCAGTACGCTCCACCGCACCACCCGTAACCCCCGGCTGCCGCGCTTGGCCGCCGGGCCACTCCGACCGCCGCCGCGGCGCCCCGCGTCACCGGACGCGGGGCCTTCCGCTCCGGGCGGTCTGTCATCCTCACCGGTGCCGCGCGGTTCGGGCACGGCTTGCCGCCGTCCCTCCCCCCGCACACTGCTCTGCCGCATCGGGCCCCTCCCCGTACTTCTGTACTCGTCCGGACCGATGGGCGAGGGTGCTCCGACGGTCAGGGGTGGTCATTTGGCGCAGACGTTCTTGTCGTCGGCCTCGACCTTCTGAATGTCCTTCGGCGCCTTCGCCGGAGCGGAGATGGGGACACCCACGCCCTTGTAGTCGGCGCCGAGCGTCAGCGTCATCTCCGCCCTGGGGGCGGCGTCCTTCGTGCCTTCCTTCATCGCGGACGCGGGCAGGCCCATGCTGTCGGCCAGCCGGCGTGCCTGGTCCGCCTGGTTGGGAGCGTACTCCAGGGTGGTCTTCTCAAGATCTGCCGGAGCGTTTCCGCCGTTGCTGGTGAGCGGCATCCCCTCGATGTTCTGCATCCACTCCAGGGTCTCCTGGGCGGCCCCCGTCTGCCCGCTGCCGTTCAGCACCTTGGCCCGGACCTCCGCCGCGTCGGCCTTCGGCCCCTTGAGCCGCGCCGCCTGCTTGTCCTTGGCCGCCTTCTCCTGCTTCTTCACCTCGGTCAGCGACACGTCCTGCCGGACCATGGCGAACAGCGGCTCGGCCTTGGTCTGGTCGAGCAGCACGGTCGCGCCGTCGGTGTTGTCGACGACCGGAACCGTCGTGAAGGTCATGTTCTTCAGATTGACCTTGCCGAGCGCCTTCCCCAGCGAGACGAGCTTGTCGACGGTGCCGATGCCGGTGTCCACGGTGAGCGCCTTGGTGGCGGTGTTGGCCAGGCCCCACATCTTGCTGGGGCTGCTGAGCGTCCCGTTCCCCTTCATCTTGCGCATCATGGAGCTGAGGAACTGCTGCTGCAGCTTGATCCGGTCCAGGTCGCCGCCGAAGCCCACCGAGTGCCGGGTCCGGACGAACGCCAGCGCCTGCTCGCCCTTGATGTTGTGGTTGCCGGCCTTCAGTTTCAGATGCGACTTGGGGTCGTCGATGTCCTTGGCGAGGCAGACGTCGACCCCGCCGACCGCCGTGGACATCGACTTGACGGCGTTGAAGTCGGCCATCATGAAGTGGGTGATGTCCAGCCCGGTGATCTTCTCGGCCGTCTTCATGGTGCAGCCGGGGTCGCGCCCCTCCTGGCCGAGGCTGGTGTTGAAGCGCGCCTCCTGCTCGCCCGGGATGACCTTCTCCGAACCGTCCTTCTGCTTGGTCGGACAGTCCGGGATGTCCGTGATCATGTCGCGGGGAATGGACAGCACCGTGGCGTTGGTCCGGTCCCCGGAGACATGCATGACGAGCGTGGTGTCGGCGTGGCCGACGCTACCCGCGTCACCGTAGCCCGTGTTCCCCTTGCCATCACGCCGGTCGGTGCCGATGAGCAGGATGTTCATCGGTCCGTCGGTGACCGCGGCGTTGTTCTCGCCGATGTCCACCTTGCTGATGTTCCCGTTGAGGTGCTGATAGACGAGGTACGCCGCGGCCGAGCCGCCGACCAGCACGAAGGCCAGGGTGCCACTTCCCCAGTACAGCGCCTTCCTCGTCTTCGACTTCTTCGGCTTCGGCTTTCTCCTGCTCGCCGGTGCCACCGCCTTCTCCGGTTCCCGCTTGCCCGCCGCCCGCCTGCGTCCCCGCGGCTCGGGCTCGGGGGCGCGACGGCGGCCCCTGCTTCTGGGGGCGGCGTCGTGGGGCTCGGCGGCAGCGGCCGTCTCCCCAGCGGGGTTCAGCCGCAGCTCATAGTTGCCGGTATTCGGGTCGAACACCCACTGATCGGCGGGGTCGATGTCACCGTCCCGCCCATGGCCTTGCGCGTCCACGGTCGCCTGTGTCCTCCGTCGGTGCCACGCGGGCGCCTCCCCCTCAAGGCGCTCGGTCCGTCTTCATATACAGTGCGCGGTCACCTCTCGGAGCGCACCGGATCGCTCACACTATCCGCCCGGATCCGCGTCAAGCGACGCCGGTGACAAATTCCACTTCCCTACAACTGGGCAATCTGCCCAATCCTTTCGAGATTCTTCACGAGTCGGGGCCCCGCCTTTACCGGGCTTTACTCACAGATGTCACGAGCGGCCGTGGTCCCCTGGTACGGAGCGCGGTCCACACCCTTGGGATCCTCACCACGGGTGGCCGTGACGGCGCGGGTCACCGACACTGGGCGGTCCAGGCGCAGTTGCCGGAACAGCCGGTCGGCATCGGGCTGGACGAGTTCATCACGGTTCTTGTTGTACGTATACGGCTGTCGCGGAATCGTAAGAAAACGGATCTTCTCACGCGGGATGCCCCGCATCCCGCGCACCAGCCCGTAGAGGTCCTTGAGGGTGTCCAGCCCCGGATCGGTGGTCAGCGCGGATGTCGCCGCGTTGAGCACCGGATACAGCTTCGCCGGATTGAGCAGTACACCATTGCTCTGCACTTTCTTCACAAGGGAGCTGAGGAACTCCTGCTGGCGGGCGATGCGCTCGGTGTCGCTGCCGTTGCCGATGGAGTAGCGGGCGCGGACGTAGCCGAGGGCCTTCTCCCCGTGCAGGACCTGACGGCCCGCCGGCAGCTTCAGGTGCGCGTCGTCGTCGTCGACCGGCTCCGTCAGGCACACCTCCACGCCCCCGACCGCGTTCACCAGCTTCTTGAAGCCGCTGAAGTCCACGATCACATGGTGGTCCACCCGGATCCCGGTGAGCTTCTCCACGGTACGGATCGTGCAGGCCGCGCCGCCGAACTCGAACGCCCAATTGAACTGGGCGAACCGGGCCGCCAGCCGGCCGCCGCCCTTCGGCCGGTCGCAGTCCGGGACGTCCACCATCAGGTCGCGCGGGATGGAGACGGCGGTCGCGCTCTTCCCCCCGGCCTGGAGGTGCAGCAGGATCGTGGTGTCCGAGCGCTGGGTGCCGGTGTCCCGGCCGTACTTGCCGTTCCCCTTGCCGCCCCGGTTGTCGGAGCCGATCACCAGGATGTTCTGCGCGTCGCGGACCATCGACACCGGCCGCTCGGCCTCGTACTTCCGCAGTTCGTCGGCGGTCCGGGTGTCGGTGCGGATGTTGCGGTCGAGGCGCTCGTAGAACCACCACCCCGTCCCGGCGACCGACAGCACCAGCAGGGTCGCGCCCAGCGCGACCACGCGCAGCCAGCGGCGCCCGGGTCTCGGCGCCGGCTCTTGGCCGTCAGTCGTCACGTCCGCGTCCTCCCACCCCGCCTCCCGCCCGGCAGCGGACGGGAGCGGTATCGCGTGCTGGGCCGATCATTGGGACAGACATGCGAACCCCGCACATGGTTGTACGTATCCGTCGATCATCGCGCGGGGTGTACGCCGGGGCGCGCGGGCTCGGCCCGGCGATCCGCCGTACGGGTCAGACGGACCGCCGGGCCGTGGGCCTCTGCGGGGCTGCCGGGGACGAGGGGGCTAGACGGTGACGCGCTCGCTCTCCCGGCGCTCGGCGAGCCCCTTCTCGTCCAGCTGGTCCAGGTGACGGCACAGCACCACCGAGCCGCCCGCCGCCAGCGGCGCGTACAGCCCGTACGACAGTCCCTCCCAGCCGTCGTACGGCAGCCCCGACAGCACCCGGGAGCCCGGCTCCAGCCCGTGCGCCGCGGCGTCCGCGCGCGCCCGCTCCACCAGCTCCGCGCCGGTCAGCTCCAGTCCGCCGACGGCCAGCGCGGGCGCGTCCGGGTCCACCGGGGCGTACGGCGCGAAGCGGTCTCCCTGGCTCGGCACCTCCACGGCGTAGTCGGCGAACCCCTGCGGCGGCTGCGGGAACCGGCCGCCCAGGGGGCGCAGGGCGAGCGCCATCCGCTCCCCGGAGCAGGCGCGCGCCTCCTCCAGGGTGTCCGGCCCGCTCACCACCACATCGGCCGCGGCCGGGTCGCCGCCGAGGTCCGCGAGGACCCCGACCGACGAACAGGCCAGCAGCCACACCGCGGTCTGCCAGTGCGCGGGCAGCAGCAGCGCGACCCGGTCACCGGGGGCGACGGCCAGATCGTCCTGCAGCAGGTTGGCGGTTTTCGCCACCCAATTGGCGAACGTGGCCACGGAGAGTTCGACGCGTTCGCCCGTCGCGTCGTCGTAGAAGGTCACGAGGGGGCGCGCGGGATCCGCGGCGAGCGCGGATCGCAGCAGGTCGGCGGGGGTGCGATCGGTGGCGTTCATCCGCGCAAGGGTACGCGCCCCACCCGTCCGGCGGAGTGGGTGCCGAGGGCCGGGCGACTGGTCCGTCGGCCCTTGACCGCGCGTCCGAATAGACAGTTGTGTCACGATATGCACAGGATTTTCATCATGCGTGGATTCCTTGCATCCTCGGTCGGCGTCGTGTGCACCGCCGCCCTCGCCCTCCCGTCCGCCCTGGGTACCGCACATGCCCGGGCCGACCACGCCGACCGCGCCGCCCTCAGGGGCGGCACCCAGTCGCTGCCGCTGCTCCCGCCCGACCGGGAGCTCCCGCTCGACCGGGGCATGGCCGCCCCCGGCGCCGACCGGCAGCTCGCCGCCCGCGACGTATCCCCCTTCTCCCTCGTCGGGGCCGTCTGGAACGACGCCTCCGCCGACCTCCCCGGCCGCGTCCAGGTGCGCACCCGCGCCGCCCGCACCGGCGCGTGGTCCGCCTGGCGCGACCTCCGGGCGTACGAGGACGACGCGCCGGACCCCGCCCCCGGTGCCTCCGGCGGTGCCTCCGACGCCGGTGCCGGGCATCCGCACGGCGGCACCGCCCCGCTGTGGGTCGGCGACTCCGACGGCGTCCAGGCCCGGGTCCGCGCCGCCCGGCCCACCGGCGCGGTTCCGGCCGGGCTCCCCGCCGGGCTACGGCTCGAACTCGTCAACCCCGGCGCGGCCCCCGCCCCGCCCCCGGCCCACCCCACCCCCGCGCAGCCGGCCCATCCGCACCCCACCGCCGTCGCGCACTGGCACGCACACCCGCACCCCACCGCCGCCGCGCAGCCGCGCCAGGAGCCGCGCCCCACCGGCGCCGCCGTGTCCCCCGCCGCCCGGCCCGCCACCCCGACCCCGACCCCGCGCCCGTCCGGGTCGGCCCAACTCCCCGCCGGCCAGGCCGAGACCGGCGCCGTCCGCCACACCGCACCCCGGCCGCGCATCATCACCCGCGCCGGATGGGGCGCCGACGAGACCATCCGCGAGAGCGGCTACGTCTACAGCAAGACCGTCAAAGTCGCCTTCGTCCACCACACGGTGACCGGCAACAGCTACACCTGCGCCCAGGTTCCCTCCGTTTTGCGCAGTATCTACCGGTACCACGTCCAGAGCATGGGCTGGCGCGACTACGGCTACAACTTCACCGTCGACAAGTGCGGGAACATCTACGAAGGCCGCGCAGGAGGCGTGGCCAAAGCCGTACTCGGGGCGCACACCCTCGGCTTCAACGAGAACAGCATGGGCATCGCCGTCCTCGGCACGTACTCCACCAAGGACCCCTCCGCCAAGGCCATGAAGGCCCTCTCCCGACTCGCCGCATGGAAACTCGGCCTCTTCAACCGGAATCCTCGCGGCACCACTCATCTGGTGTCCGGCGGCGGGAACAGGTACGAAAAGGGCACCAGGGTGAAGCTGCGCGTCATCTCCGGACACCGCGACGGCTTCGCCACCGAATGCCCCGGAGAGCGCCTGTACCGCAAGCTCGGCTCCGTACGCAGCACAGCCGCCCGGCTCCAGGGGCGCTGACGAGGCGCGGTCCGGGCTTTTGCATACACTGGCCGCCGACCACGGGGAGCCAGAGCAGGAAGCAGAGACTACGTGACCAAAGCGCCAGCAACGCCGGAAGCGATCCTCCTGGTCGGCGGCAAGGGAACGCGGCTGCGCCCGATGACGGTGCACACTCCCAAGCCGATGGTCCCGGCGGCCGGCGTTCCCTTCCTGACTCACCAACTCGCCCGCGCCCGCGCCGCCGGGGTCGAGCACATCGTGCTCGCCACGTCCTACCTGGCCGAGGTCTTCGAACCGTACTTCGGCGACGGCTCCTCCCTCGGGCTCCACCTGGAGTACGTCACGGAGGAGGAGCCGCTCGGCACCGGCGGCGCCATCCGCAACGTCGCCTCCCGGCTGCGCTCGGGCCCCGACGACCCGGTGCTCATCTTCAACGGCGACATCCTCACCGGCCTCGACATCCGCGCCCTCGTCGAGACCCACTGCCGGACCGGGGCCGATGTCTCCCTCCACCTCACCCGGGTCAGCGACCCCCGCGCCTACGGTCTCGTGCCCACCGACGAACAGGGCCGGGTCACCGCCTTCCTGGAGAAGCCGCAGACCCCCGAGGAGATCGTCACCGACCAGATCAACGCGGGCGCGTACGTCTTCAACCGCTCCGTGATCGACGCCATACCGGCCGACCGGCCCGTCTCCGTCGAACGCGAGACCTTCCCCGGGCTCCTCGCCGAGGGCGCCCACCTCCAGGGCATGGTCGACTCCACGTACTGGCTCGACCTCGGCACCCCGCAGGCCTTCGTCCGCGGCTCCGCCGACCTCGTCCTCGGCCGCGCCCCCTCCCCGGCCGTCCCGGGCCGCTGCGGCGACCGTCTCATCCTGGAGACCGCCACCGTCGCGGGCGACGCCAAGCTCACCGGCGGCACGGTCATCGGGCCGCAGGCCCGGGTGGGCGCGGGCGCGCGCATCGACGGCAGCACGGTGCTGGAGGGCGCCGTCGTCGAGGAGGGCGCCGAGGTGTGCGACTCGCTGATCGGCGCGGGGGCGCGGGTCGGCGCCCGTACGGTGCTGCACGGCGCGGTGGTCGGGGACGGCGCGCTGGTGGGCCCGGACAACGAGCTGCGCGACGGGGTGCGGGTGTGGTGCGGGGTGGACATCCCGCCGGGCGCGGTGCGGTTCTCCTCCGACCAGTAACGCCGGCCGGCGACCGCGCGCTACATCGCCCGGAAGTCCCGTACGGCGAAACGCGGCGCGCGGCGGGGCGGCGTACGGCCCGACAGCAGGATCAGCCGGGCCGCCCGGTGCCGCTGCCCGGCGTAGGGTGCGAGGAGTTCCAGCATCGCCGCGTCGTCCGTACCGCGTTCACCCGTGAGCGCGTAGCCGACGATACGGGGCAGATGCAGATCCCCGACCGTGATCGCGTCCGGGGTGCCGTTGCTGCGCTGCAGGGTCTCCGCCGCCGTCCAGGGGCCGATACCCGGGATCAGCTGGAGACGCTGTGAGGCGGGCTCGAGGTCCATGGCCGCGGCCTCCTCCAGCCGCCGGGCGACCCGCGCGGCCCGCACGATCGTCGCCGAACGCTTGCCGTCCACGCCCGCCCGGTGCCACTCCCACGACGGGATCAGCGCCCAGGCACGCGGATCGGGCATGACCCGCATGCGCTCCACCGGCCCCGGCGCGGGCTCACCGTGGCGCTGCAGCAGCAACCGCCAGGCCCGGTACGCCTCGTCGCTGGTGACCTTCTGCTCCAGGATCGAGGGGATCAGCGACTCCAGCACCAGCCCGGTCCGGATCAGCCGCAGCCCGGGGTTGCGGCGGTGCGCCTCGTGGACGAGCCGGTGCCGCGGGGTGAACGCGGACGGATCGTCGTCGTCGCCGAGGAGCGCGGGCAGCCGGTCGAGCAGCCATTCGGCCCCCGGCCCCCAGGCCTGGGCCTCGACGCCCTTGCCGTCCCGCGCGACCCGAACGGTCCCGGGCCCCTCCGGGGTCCGGCTGGCCCGCCAGAACGCGCCGTCCGCGTCGACGCGGAACGCCGGGTCTCCCGGGCCCCGCCGCAGCACTCCGAGGTTCCGCGCGAGGTCGTACGCGCAGGAAGGCACCCACACACGACGTCCCACCACGCCGCCACCCTAAGCCCGCCCGGAAGACCGGTGGACGGCGGCCGGGCTCGCCCCCTCGGTCCACCGCGACCGCCCCGCACACACCCGCACCCCGAAAACGCACCCGCACCACCCCCACACCGGCGCGCACCCCCGCCCCGCGCGCCCTGAAGCGCAACCGCGACCGGGACCCGCGCGCCGCAGCGCTACCGGACCGCCACGAACCCGTCCACGCCGCGCTCCGGCCGCGCCGCAGGGGCCGCCGCCGGGTGGCCCACGGCGACCGCGCCCATCGGATCCCAGTCCTCCGGCAGGTCCAGCACCTCCCGCACCACCGGTCGGCAGAACATCGTCGACGACACCCACGCCGACCCCAGCCGCTCGCCCGCCAGCGCGACCAGCAGATTCTGCACCCCGGCCCCGGCCGCGACCACGAACATCTCCCGCTCCGCCGCGTTCCGCCGGGGGTCCGGATAGGTGTGGGCGCCGTCCGCGACCAGGCACGGCACCACCAGATACGGCGCCTTGCGCAGCACGTCCCCGCGCCGCACCCGCTTGGCGATGGACTCCTCCGAGAAGCCGTCGCCCCGCAGATCGGCGATCCAGGCGTCCCGCATGGCGTCGAGCAGCCGCACCCGCGACTCCTCCGACTCCAGCAGCACGAACCGCCACGGTGTCGTGTGGTGCGGCGCGGGCGCCGTGACGGCGGCGGCCACGGCGCGCCGCACCGCCGCGCCGTCCACCGGCTCGTCGGTGAACTCCCGGACCGTGCGGCGCAGGGTCACCGCTTCCCGTACGGCCTCCGAGGTGCCCAGCCGGAACATGTCGTCGGCGGCGCCGCGCACCAGCGGCCGCGCCCCCGGGTCGGGCTCCCCGCCGGCGTCCACCACGTGCGGCAGCCCTCGCAGCACCGCCACCGGCAGCCCGTCCGCCTTGCCCTTGACCAGCTCCCCGGCGGCGGCCAGCTCGTCGGCGGTGGCGACGACGGTGACGCTCAGCGCGTTCCCGTGGGTGTCGGTGCCGCCCCGCAGGTCGTCCAGGACGCGCACCCCGGCCGCGCCGATGGCGACGTCGGTGACCCCGGTGCGCCAGGGCCGCCCGAAGGTGTCGGTGACGATGACGCCGACGTCGACGCCGAGCGCGTCCCGCAGCCCGGCCCGGATGGCCCGGGCGGACGCGTCGGGGTCCTCGGGGAGCAACAGGATGGTCCCGGCCGGGGTGTTGGAGGCGTCGACTCCGGCGGCGGCCATGACCAGGCCGTGCCGGGTCTCGACGATCCGGGTGCGCCCGCGCCGCGCGACGACCCGGACGGTCTCGGCGTCTATGGCGGCCTCGCGGTCGTCGCCCGCGACGACGCGCCCCTCCGCCTTGCTGACGATCTTCGAGGTGACGAGCAGGACGTCGCCGTGCGCGAGCCCCGGCAGGCCGCCGGCGGTCGCGGCGTCGGCGATGAGCTTGGCGAGGTCGTCGCCGGGCCGCACCTCGGGCAGCCCGGGGAGGGCCCAGACCTGGTACGAGGGCGTCTCCCCGGAGGCCGAAGCGGGCGAGGAGGGCGATCCGCTCATGCCCGGACCTCCTCGGCCAGCGCCAGCGCCTCGGCGGCCATGCGCGCGGTGGCCTCGGTGTCGCTCATCATGAGCGGGACGGCCCGGCAGCGGATCCCGGCGGCCTCGACCTCGTCGACCGCCCCGGCGTCCACGGTGTCGACGAGCCAGCCGTCGAGCAGCCCGGAGCCGTAGTGCTTGGCGACGGCGGCGGCGGTGGATTCGACGCCGACGGCGGCGAGCACCTTGTCGGCCATGCCGCGCACGGGCGCGTCGCCGACGATGGGGGAGAGGCCGACGACGGGCACCCCGGCGTCGGCGATGGCCTCGCGCACTCCGGGGACGGCCAGGATGGTGCCGACGCTGACGACGGGGTTGGACGGCGGGAAGAGGACGACGTCGGCGTCGGCGATGGCCTCCAGGACGCCGGGCGCGGGCTTGGCCTGGTCGGCGCCGACGGGCACCACCGCGTGGGCGGGCACGGAGGCGCGCATGCGGACCCAGTACTCCTGGAAGTGGACGGCCTTGCGGCCCTCGCCTTCCCCCGCGGCGGAGCCGCTGATGTCCGCAGTGTCGATGAGGACGTGCGTCTCGACGCGGTCGTCCGTCATCGGCAGCAGCCGCACCCCCGGCTGCCACCGCGCGCACAGCGCCTCGGTGACGGCGCTGAGCGAATAGCCGGCGCTCATCATCTGCGTACGGACGATGTGGGTGGCGAAGTCCCGGTCGCCGAGGCCGAACCACTCGGGCCCCACGCCGTACGCCGCCAGCTCCTCCTTGACGGCGAAGGTCTCCTCGGCCCGGCCCCAGCCCTGCTCCTCGTGGATGCCACCGCCGAGGGTGTACATCACGGTGTCCAGGTCGGGGCAGACCTTGAGGCCGAAGAGGTGAATGTCATCGCCGGTGTTGCCGATGACCGTGATGTCGGCGTCGGGAACCGCCGCCATCAGACCACGGAGGAAACGGGCGCCGCCGATGCCGCCTGCCAGAACCACAATGCGCATGCCCCACAGTCTTGCAGCAGCCCCGGACAACGGAGCCGTGCGGGGCGGGCTCAGCGCAGGACGTCGAGGGCGCCGGGGGCGGCCGTATCGGCGGGCGTACCGGCGGTCCGGGCGGGATGCGGCGGCATCTCGGTGAGGCCGGGGAAGTAGATGTGCAGGCTGACGGCGGGTTCGAGCGCGTCGTTGACGACATCGTGCACGTATCCGGGCGCGAAGACGCGCTGCGCTCCGGCGCGCAGCGTATGCCGTGCGCCGCCGTCCGCCCCCACACGCTCGGTCAACTCGCCCTGGAGAACGGTGAGGACGCCGGAGGAGCGCCCGTGGTCATGTGCTCCGCTGCCCTGGCCGGGCACCCAGCTGAGCAGCCACACCTCATAGCCGGGGCCGGTGCGCAGCCGGTGGTACCAGCGAGTGGTGGCGTCGTACCGGACGAGCGGCGCCCAGCCGTCGCGGTCGGCGGCGATGTCGCGGGCCAGTCCGGCGAAGCCGGAGACGGTGGTGGGGTGCGCGGGCGCGGGCGGCAGCAGATGCGGGATGGCGAGCGGGTCACCGGCGATCTGGACGTCGCTGTTCATGTGGGGGTTCCTCGACGGGAAGCGCGGCGGGGCGCGAAGGGGAGCTGTGCGGGGTGACGCAGGGAGACGCGAAGGAAACGCGAGGGAGAAAGCTGGAGCCTCGGACGGGCATCAACAGCTGGAACAGCGACAGCGAGCCTGCACGGCGCAGCGGAACCCGTGGTCACGGGTCGACTGGGGCGCGTGGGTCACTGACATGAGGACAAGGACAGCGGGTCCTCGCCGTCCTGTCAACTTGATCACCGGTCTGGCGGGAAACGTCACCACTTCCGGTCGATGTGGAGGCAGAAAGGTTTGTGCCGGCGTTAGCCGGACACATGGCGCAGCACCCGCTGCCGAGTGCAACGGGAACGGTGTCCACGGCGTCCTCCACGGTGAGTGCGAGGAGGAACCGGGGCAGCGGAGGGAAACGTGTCGAGTTTAGGCCGATTTGAACACTTTCCGCGCAGCCTTGGTTCCGCAGAGTGAATAAGAGGCCCAATAGCAGATCTCGGCTTGACTGGCCCGGATCAGCGCACTTGTAATTTCACACGTGTCGTTCTGCCGGTCGACCGACGGCACCAGGGCACGGGGACGGCACCGGGGACGCAAAAACAGACGAGGGGCGCACATGACCGAGTTGTTCCAGCAACTGCTGGTCGAAGAGGCGGACGAGGAGCTCGGTTGGCAGGAGCGCGCGCTGTGCGCCCAGACCGATCCCGAATCGTTCTTCCCGGAAAAGGGCGGTTCCACGCGCGAAGCGAAGAAGGTCTGCCTGGCCTGTGAGGTCCGTTCCGAATGCCTCGAGTACGCCCTCGCCAACGACGAACGCTTCGGCATCTGGGGCGGCCTCTCCGAGCGGGAGCGCCGCCGGCTGAAGAAGGCGGCGGTCTGACACATCCCCACAGCTCACGGCCGGCTACGCGCGAAGCTTCCCTTTGGGGGGCGGCGGTCGGGCGACGGGTGGGGGGACGGCCGGGTACGCAGCCGTTAGTGTGGGGGCCCGTCCGAGGCGCGCCAACGTCCCCCTGGGGCGGGCTCGTCCACCGCAGTCCAGCGAACCGGGGCCCGTACCTCGATGTCCGTGCACAGCCACTCGGCGGCCCCATACCCGGCCGCCTCCGCCGGATTTGCCGCCGCGCAACCGGCACCTGAGTTCCCGCGCCACGTCGTCACCGCCGTGCTGGTCGCCCACGACGGCGCCCGCTGGCTGCCCGACGCGCTCACCGGCCTGCTCGGCCAGGAGCGGCCCGTGCAGAGCGTCGTCGCCGCCGACACCGGCAGCGCCGACGAATCGGCCCGGCTGCTGACCGAAGCCCTCGGCGAGGACCGGGTCCTGCACCTGGCGCGCCGCAGCGGCTTCGGTACGGCCGTCGCCGAGGCCGTCCGCGGCGCCCCGGTGCTGGGCCCCGAGGAGCTGCCGTACCTCAAGCGCCCCAGCGGCTGGGATCCCGTCAACCGTGCCTGGCGCGACGACGCGTACGACATGCCGGAGCTGCCGCACGGCGAGCCCGTCCAGTGGCTGTGGCTGCTGCACGACGACTGCGCGCCCGCCCCGGACGCGCTCCACGAGCTGCTGCGGGTCGCCGACGCCGAGCAGCTGGCGGGCCGCGAGGCCGCGATCATCGGCCCCAAGCTGCGCGGCTGGTACGACGGTAAGCAGCTGCTCGAAGTGGGCGTCAGCATCGCCCGCAGCGGCCGCCGCTGGACCGGTCTGGAGCGGCGCGAACAGGACCAGGGCCAGCACGACCAGGTGCGGCCGGTGCTGTCGGTCTCCACCGCGGGCATGCTGGTGCGCCGTGACGTATGGGAGGAGCTGGGCGGCTTCGACCCCCGGCTGCCGCTCATGCGGGACGACGTCGACCTGTGCTGGCGCGCCCACGCCGCCGGGCACCAGGTGCTGATCGCGCCGGACGCCTCCCTGCGGCACGCCGAGGCGTCGGCGCGCGAGCGGCGCCCCATCGACTGCGTGGGCCGCTCGGTGGCCAGCCCACACCGCGTCGACAAGGCCGGTGCCGTCTACACCCTGCTGGTCAACACCCGGGGCGCGCTGCTGCCCTATGTGATGCTGCGGGTCGTCCTCGGCACCCTGCTGCGCACCCTCGCCTATCTGGTGGGCAAGGTGCCCGGCCAGGCGCTGGACGAGGTCACGGGCCTGTCGGGCACGCTGCTGCGGCCCGGGAGGATCAGCGCCGCGCGCAAGCGGCGCGGCCGCCCGGCGACCGAGGCGAGCGAGCTGCGGCCGCTCTTCCCGCCCTCCGGCGCGACCGTGCGGGCGACCGTCGAGCAGATCGCCAGCAACATCGGCGGCCGGTCGGAGCCCGAGCTGTCCTCGGGCGGCCGGCACGGTGCCGTCGAGTCCGGGCCGTCCGGCGACGACGCCGACTTCCTGGAGATCGAGCAGTTCGCACGGCTCAAGCGGATCGCGCGCAAACCGGGCCCGATGCTGTTCGCCGTGCTGCTGCTCGTCTCGCTGGTCGCCTGCCGTGAGCTGCTGGGCACCGGCGCGCTCGCGGGCGGCGACCTGCTGCCCGTCCCCGGACACGTCTCCGACCTCTGGGCGAGCTACGTCGACGGCTGGCACCCGGTCGGCACCGGCGGCACCCAGAGCGCGCCGCCGTATCTCGCCGCCCTCGCCGCGCTGGCCACGGTCTTCCTGGGCAGCACCGGATTCACCCTGACCCTCCTGCTGGTCTGCTCGGTGCCGCTGGCCGGCTTCACGGCGTACTTCGCCTCCCGGCCGCTCGTCGAGTCCCGGCTGCTGCGCGCGTGGGGGAGCGTCGCGTACGCCTTCCTCCCGGCCGCGACCGGCGCGCTCGCGGGCGGGCGGCTGGGCACCGCCGTGCTGGCCGTCCTGCTGCCGCTGATGGCGCGGGCGGCGGCGGCCGCGGGCGGCTTCCGCGTGGGCGGTACGAAGGGCAGGCTGCCGAGCTGGCGCGCGGCGTGGGCGTACGCCCTGCTGCTGACGTTCACGATGGCCTTCACCCCGGTCGTCTGGCCGATCGCGCTGCTGCTGTCCGCCGGTGTGCTCGTCCTGCGGTGGCGGCAGGGCGAACCGCTGGTGGCGTACGGGCTGCGCTTCCTGGCCGTCGTCCTCACCCCGCTCCTCGTGCTCGCCCCCTGGTCGGTGGATCTGCTCACCGATCCGGTCCGCTTCCTGAAGGAGGCCGGACTCGACAGCGGCGGCGGCTCCGCGTCCGCCCTGGACCTGCTCGCGCTCAGCCCGGGTGGCCCCAAGGGCGGCGGCACGCTGCTGCTGATCGGCTTCGTGCTGGCCGCGCTCGCCGCGCTGATGCGCGCCGAACGGCAGCTGACGGTGCGTACGGCGTGGGCCGTGGCCCTCACCGGCTTCCTCTTCGCGGCGATCGGCAACGGCACCGCCTGGGCCGGGCCGGCGACCCTCGTCTACGGGCTGGCGCTGCTGACCGCCGCCGTGGTCGGCGCCGAGGGCGCGCGGGAGCGCGTGGCGGCGCAGAGCTTCGGCTGGCGCCAGCCCGTCGCGCTGATCATCGCCGTCGCCTCGGCCGCCGCCCCGCTGTACGCCGCCGTCACCTGGATGGTCAGCGGCGCGGACGGCCCGCTGTCCCGGCGCGACCCCTCCCAGGTCCCGGCGTTCGTGGCGGCCGAGAGCGACACCCGGGACCAGGCCCGCACCCTGGTGCTCACCGGCGGCGACTCCCGCACCGACTACGCCCTGGTGCGCGGCTCCGGCGCCCGGCTCGGCGACGGCGAACTCGCCGCAGCGGGCGGCGCCGACACCCGCCTCGACGACGTCGTGGCCCATCTGGTCGCGGGCTCCGGCGCCGACCAGACCGCCCGGCTGGGCGCCTACGCGGTGCGCTACGTGTACGTCCAGCAGGGCGCCTCGCGCGACATGACGCGCGTGCTGAACGCGACGCCCGGCCTCACCCAGCTCAGCAGGGAGGACGACGGCACCCTGTGGCGGCTGGACCAGCGGGTCTCCCGGGTCTCCATCGTCCCGCCCGGCTCCGAGAGCGGCGGCGCCGCGGGCACGGCGGCCGCGCCGGTGCCGGTGGCGGCCGGTCCGGTCGAGGCGCACACCACCATCCCGGACGGCGCGGACGGGCGCGTGCTGCGGCTCGCCGACCGGGCCACCGACGACTGGACGGCCACCCTCGACGGCAAGCCGCTGACGCCGAAGACCCTCGACGGCTGGGCCCAGGGCTTCGAACTCCCCGCGAACGGCGGGCGGCTCGACCTCACCTACGACACCCCCATCACCCACACCGCCTGGGTCTGGGCGCAGGGGCTGCTCGCGGTCGTCCTGCTGGTGCTCGCGCTGCCGGGCCGCCGCCGCGACGTGGACGACGACCTGCCGGAGGCGGAGGGCACGGCCGCCGCCACCGCCATCACCGCCGAGGACCTGGCGGGCGACGGCCGCCGGGCGCGGCGGCTGCGGGCCGCCGCCGAGGCGGCGCAGGCCGCGGAGGCGCCGCGGGAGGCTCCGGCGGACGGCGGTGGCGCGGAGGCGGACGCAGCCCCGCAGCCCGCACCGCCCGCCGAGCCGCCGGTGTTCATCCCGGAGCCGTTCGTACCGGAGCAGCCGGACCAGCAGCCGCAGCAGCAGCCGTACGGGCAGTGGGACGCGCAGCAGCCGTACGCCGGCGCCGGATACGGGCAGTACCCAGCCGACCAGTACCCAGCCGACCAGTACCCCGCCGACCAGTACCAGGGCGGCTATCCGTACCCGCAGGGGCAGTACCAGGACGCCGCCGCGTACCCGGCGGACCCGTACGCGGGTGGCGGGTACGCCGATCCGTACGCCGCCGGTCAGGCCGGTCAGTACGCCGATCCGTACGCCTACGACCAGCAGCGGCCCTACCCCGGCGGCACGTACCCGGACGGCACCTACCCCGACGGCACGTACCCCGCCCAGGGCGACACGACGTACGGCGACGACCCCGAGGGCCGCCGCGACGGGAGCGATCAGCAGCGATGAACCGCACCACCCTGTCCCTGATCGGCGCGGCCACGGCGCTGGCCGCCGTCACCGGCGTGGCCTCCCTCACCGGCGGCTCGTCCGACGACGCGGGCACGGCGGCCAAGGCCGCCGGCCGGCTGCCCGTCCAGCGCTCCACGCTGCTGTGCCCGGCGCCCAGTTCCTCCGACGTGAGCAGCACGACGTACACCGCGTACACCCCCAAGCGGAGCGGCGGCGGTGCGGGCGGCGGCAGCGGAGCGGCCCAACTGCTGCCCGCCGACAGCGCCGCTGACGGGGTGCCGGACGAGGAGGGCGGCGCCACCACGGGCGGGAAGGGCAAGAACGAGCCCGTCCTGCCGCTGAAGCGCCCCGGCACGCCGGTCACCACCGACACCGACCGCTCGGGCGCCCCCGCGCTCATCGGCACCGCCGACGGCCCGCTCGCGCCCGGCTGGACCGTACAGCAGACCACCGAGATCGACGCGGGCAGCGGGCGCGGCCTCATGGGCACCGCGTGCACCGCCCCGGACACCGACTTCTGGTTCCCCGGCGCGTCCACCGGCAAGGACCGGCAGGACTTCGTCCACCTGACCAACCCGGACGAGCGGGCGGCCGAGGTGGACCTCACGCTGTTCGGCCCGAACGGCCGCCTCAAGCCCACGAGCGACGACGAGTCGATCACGGTCCCGGGCCGGTCCACCGTGCCGGTGCTGCTCTCCACCCTCACCGACCAGCGGGCCACCGATGTGTCCCTCCATGTGACGGCCCGCAGCGGACGGGTCGGCGCCGCCGTCCAGGCCGCCGACGAGAAGCGCGGCGGCGACTGGATCCCGGCCTCCGCCGCGCCCGCCACGAGCGTCGCGATCCCCGGCATACCGGCCGACGCCACCTCGGCGCGCCTGGTGGTCTTCGCGCCCGGCGCCGACGACGCGGACCTCAAGGTGCGGCTCGCCGGGCCCACCAGCTCGATCACCCCGGCCGGACACGAGTCGCTGCACATCAAGAGCGGAATGACCTCGGCGATCGACCTCGGCGACGTCACCAAGGGCGAACCGGGCTCGCTGCTGCTCAGCCCCGAGGGCGGCGAGGGCCCGGCCACCCCCGTGATCGCCGGGCTGCAGGTCACCCGCGGCAAGGGGAGCGACCAGGAGACGGCGTTCATCCCCGGCACCGGCGCCATCGAACGCTCCGCCACCGCCGCCGACAACCGTGCCAAGGGCTCCACCCTCTCCCTGGTCGCCCCGGGCGCCACCGCGAAGGTCCGCGTCACCGCCTCGGCGGGCACCGGGGGCGGCACCCAGGCCAGTGAGACCTACACGGTCAAGGGGGGCACCACGAAGTCCGTCACCCCGCCGAAGCCGTCCGGCGCCAAGGGCCAGTACGCCGTCACCGTGGAACGGCTCTCGGGCGGCCCGGTGCACGCCTCCCGCATGCTGTCCCTCCCGCGGGGCGGCGTCCCGGCCTTCACGATCCAGCCCCTCCCGGACGACCGGGGGACGGTGGAGGTGCCGCGGGCGACACAGGACCTGTCCGTCCTGAACCGCTAGGGAGCGATGCCGGGGTGGGGGCGCCCCCGCCCCTACTCCTGCCCGTACCGCGGGTCCACCGACTCCGGTTCCAGCCCCAGCAGCTCCGCCACCTGCTCGACCACGACCTCGTGCACCAGCAGGGCGCGCTCGTCCCGGTTCTTCGTACGGATCTCCACCGGGCGCCGGTAGATCACGATCCGGTCGGGCGCGTCGCCGCGGGCCGCGATGAAGCGCCCGAGCGGTACGGACTCGCCGTCCCATCCGTCGGTGAGGCCGGAGCCGTGCGACGGGGGTCCGTCGAGCCCGTGCCCGGACGGTCCGTCGGAGCCGCCGCCGACCCCGGTGACCGGAACCTCCAGCACCGTGAAGTCGACCCCCGACAGCTGCGGCCACCGTCTCTCCAGCCGCTCCGCCGAGTCCTGCACGAGATCGACGAAGGACTCGGCGCGGCTGACCGACAGCGGCACCTGGGGCGGCGCGATCGGACCGCGCATGCCCCGGCCGTGCCGGTCGCGGCGGCGGGGGCGCGGCTCGGGCTGGTCGGAGGGTACGGGCCTGGTCATCACTCACGAGGGTAGCCGTCGCCCCGCCCCGGCACGTGCTTACGGGACAGCCATGTCCAATGTCACTTAATGAACATTCCGGCCATGCTTACGTCCATAAACAGACGTCTCTTAGGTCGCTTCCATGCCTCAGCGTGACCCCTCTCGGTTCGACTGCTGACCGGAATCGTCCTCGGCGGCTGTCGGCCGTCCCGGCGTCCACGCTGGTCAGCCGGGAAGTGCACGTTTCGGGTGCACGGGGCGAACCGGGACGACACGGCGGAGTGAGCTGGTGGAGAGTCGTCGCGGCCCGCTCAAGAGTGCGGTACCGTCCAACGTCGTGAGCCCTGTACGTCGCTGTTCGCGCACCGCCTGCGGCCGCCCCGCCGTCGCGACGCTGACGTACGTCTACGCGGACTCGACCGCGGTTCTCGGACCCCTGGCCACCTACGCCGAGCCCCACTGCTACGACTTGTGCTCGGAGCACTCGGAGCGGCTGACCGCCCCGCGCGGCTGGGAGGTCGTGCGGCTGGCCGTCGACACCGGTCCGGCCCGGCCGAGCAGCGACGATCTGGAAGCCCTGGCCAACGCGGTGCGCGAGGCGGCCCGCCCGCAGGAGCGTGCGGCCGGTGCCGGAGGCGGCCCCGGGGCGCCCGGTTCCCCGGGCGGGGGCGGGCAGAGCGGCCGGGAGGCCGACCCCCGGGAGGTCGCGCGCCGCGGCCATCTGCGCGTCCTGCGCTCACCGGAATCCTGACCGTTCCCGCGGAAGCGTGAGAATCCCGCCGTCGAGCGGGCAATTCCCGGCGCCAGTCGATCACTTCGTTCCCAAGCATTGACGCGAACTCGCCACGGACCTGACCATGCGTGGACCCCGAGTCCTCCGTTTCCGCATCACGGATGCGAACTTCCGTCGGATACGGCCGGGAATGCCGTCCCCCACGCCGGGAGGCCCGTGTGTTCGTGCAGCAGCTGGAGCCCGTCGCCGATTCACTGACCCTCTCCGCCCTCGTCGCCACCCTCCCCCTCCTCACCGTCCTCGCCCTGCTCGGCGGGGTGCGGATGCGCGCCCACTACGCGGGGCCCCTGGGCCTCGCCGTCGCCGTCCTCGTCGCCTGGCTCCCGTACGGGATGCCCATCGGCCAGACCCTCTCCAGCGCCGCACAGGGCGCGCTGTTCGGTCTCTTCCCCATCATGTGGATCGTCGTCAACGCCCTGTGGGTGTACCGGATGACGGTCCGCACCGACCATTTCGACGTCCTGCGCCGCTCGTTCGGGCGGCTCTCCGACGACCCCCGCGTCCAGGCCCTGGTCATCGCCTTCTGCTTCGGGGCGCTGCTGGAGGCGCTGGCCGGATTCGGCGCCCCGGTGGCCATCTGCGCGGTCATGCTCGTCGCGCTCGGCTTCGACCCGGTGCGGGCCGCCGTCGTCGCGCTCGTCGCCAACACCGCGCCCGTCGCCTTCGGCGCCATGGCCACCCCCGTGGTGACGCTCGCTCAAGTCACCGGGCTGCCGCTGGACTCCGTCGCCTCCGTCGTCGGACGGCAGACCCCGCTGCTCGCCCTCGCCGTCCCCTTGCTGCTGGTCGCGCTGGTCGACGGGCGGCGCGGGCTGCGCGAGACCTGGGCCCCGGCGCTCGCCTGCGGAACCGCCTTCGCCGTCGCCCAGTTCACCGTCTCCAACTACCTCTCCGTCCAGCTCGCCGACATCGCCGCCGCGCTCATCGGCGCCGCCGCGCTCGTCGCCGTACCGTCCGCCCGGCGGCCCGCCGAGGAGCCGGTGCGCGCCGCCGTCCTCACCGGCGTGCGCAGCGACGACCTGGACCACGCGGACCCGCGCACCGAGGTGCTGCGCGCCTACGCCCCGTACGCGCTCATCGTCGCGATCTTCTCCCTCGCCCAGATCGGCCCGGTCAAGGACCTGTTGGCCAAGGCCACCCGCACCATCGACTGGCCCTTCCTGGACGTCGCCGCCCCCGACGGGAAGCCGGTCGGGGGCAATCTCTTCGCGCTGCCCCTGGTCGCCACCGGCGGAACCCTCGTCCTGCTCGCGGGGATCGCCACCGCCGCCGTCCTGCGGGTCGCCGCGCGCGACGCCCTGGGGGAGTGGGCGGCCACCGTGCGCGAACTGCGCCACGCGATCCTCACGGTCACCTCGGTGCTCGCCCTCGCCTACGTCATGAACCTCTCCGGACAGGCCGCCACCATCGGCCACTTCGTCGCCGCGGCCGGCGCCGGACTCGCCTTCCTCTCCCCGGTGCTCGGCTGGTTCGGCGTCGCCGTCTCCGGCTCGGACACCTCAGCCAACGCCCTCTTCGGCGCCCTCCAGGTCACCGCCGCCCGCGAGTCCGGGCTCTCGCCCGACCTGCTCGCCGCCGCCAACAGCTCGGGCGGCGTCCTCGGCAAGATGATCTCCCCGCAGAACCTCACCATCGCGTGCGCCGCGGTGGGCCTCAAGGGGCGCGAGGGGGATCTGCTGCGCAAGGTGCTGCCGTGGAGTCTGGGACTGCTGCTGTTGATGTGCCTGATCGTCGTCGCGCAGTCGTCCTTCCTGCTCGGCTGGATGCTGCCGTAACCCGAACGACGCGCGCCGCGCGCGACGGCCCTCACAGTTGCGGCCCAGCCCCGAGGGGTAGGTTTTGAGATCCGTGGAGACCTCCAAGAAGGACCTCGAGAAGGGGTTGGCTGTGCCCGACTTGTCGCAGATCGTGAAGGCGTACGACGTCCGTGGTGTGGTCCCGGACCAGTGGGACGAACCGCTCTCCGAGCTGTTCGGCGCCGCCTTCGCCCGGGTGACCGGCGCGGCCGCCCTCGTCGTCGGCCATGACATGCGCCCCTCCTCGCCGGGCCTGTCGCGCGCCTTCGCCCGCGGGGCCGCCTCCCTCGGGGTGGACGTCACCGAGATCGGCCTCTGCTCGACCGACCAGCTCTACTTCGCCAGCGGCCATCTCGACCTGCCCGGCGCGATGTTCACGGCCAGCCACAACCCCGCCCAGTACAACGGCATCAAGATGTGCCGGGCCGGTGCCGCGCCCGTCGGCCAGGACACCGGCCTCGCCGACATCCGCGCCCTGGTGGAGGAGTGGGCCGAGACCGGCGCCCCCGAGCCCGCCGCCGACCCCGGCACCATCACCCAGCGCGACGTCCTCACCGACTACGCCGCCCATCTGCGCTCCCTCGTGGACCTCACCGCCATCCGGCCGCTGAAGGTCGTCGTGGACGCGGGCAACGGCATGGGCGGCCACACCGTCCCCACCGTCTTCGACGGCCTCCCCCTGGAGCTGGACGCCCTCTACTTCGAGCTGGACGGCACCTTCCCCCACCACGAGGCCAACCCGCTCGACCCCAAGAACATCGTCGACCTCCAGGCCCGTGTCCGCGAGACCGGCGCCGACCTCGGCCTCGCCTTCGACGGCGACGCCGACCGCTGCTTCGTCGTCGACGAGCGCGGCGAGCCGGTGGCCCCCTCCGCGATCACCGCCCTGGTCGCCGCCCGCGAACTGGCCAAGCACCCGGGCGGGACGATCATCCACAACTGCATCACCTCCTGGTCCGTCCCCGAGGTCGTCAAGGAGAACGGCGGCACCCCCATCCGCACCCGCGTCGGCCACTCCTTCATCAAGGCCGAGATGGCCCGCACCGGCGCCATCTTCGGCGGCGAGCACTCCGCGCACTACTACTTCCGCGACTTCTGGAACGCCGACACCGGCATGCTCGCCGCCCTCCACGTCCTGGCCGCCCTCGGCGGCCAGCAGCAGCCCCTGTCGCACCTGGTCGAGAGTTACGACCGCTACGCCGCCTCCGGCGAGATCAACAGCACCGTCGCCGACCAGACCGGCCGCATGGAGGCCGTCAAGGCCGCGTACGAGGGCCGCAAGGACGAGGGCATCGAACTGGACGAGCTGGACGGCCTGACGATCACCAGCGCCGACTGGTGGTTCAACCTCCGCCCCTCCAACACCGAGCCGCTGCTGCGCCTGAACGTAGAAGCCCGCGACCGTCAGACCGCCGACCGCGTCCGCGACGAGGTCCTGGCCCAGGTCCGCGCCTAGCCCCGGCCCGGCCCGGTGCGCCGGGGCCCCAGATGCCCGCTCCCGGACCCGGACCGGCAGCCGGCGTGGGGCCCCGCCCGCCCCAGCTGATGGCCCACACCAGGAGCGCACGGGCTGGGGCAGGGCACGCCCCACCCCAGCCCCTCCGGGCACCCCTCCCGGCCCCTTCGGCGTCTGAGGAGGGGGGCCGGGGTGGAGATGCCCCATCTCCACCCCTCCGGGCGCCCCTCCCGGCCCCTCCGGGGGCTGAGGAGAGGGGTCCGGGGCGGAGGTGCCCTACCCCCAGCCCCTCCGGGCGCCCCTTCCAGTCCCTCCCGGCCCCTTCGGCGTCTGAGGAGCGGGCCGGTGGCGGAGATGCCCCACCTCCAGCCCCTCCGGCGATTGAGGAGCGGGGTCCGGGGCGGAGCCCCTGCGGGGGCCGGGGACGGAGCCCTCGGTTTCGGGAAGGGGCGGGGTGGGGAAAACGGCCCCCGCTCAGCCCCAACGGCGGCCACACCCCGCGCCCAACGGGCCCCCGGGGCGAGCCCCGGGGACGGGGACGGGGCGGCCACCGGCCGCGCACGGGGCGGCCCCGGCGGTACGCTGACCACGCCGGACCCACGTCCGGCTGGACCACATCCGAAGGGACAGCCCATGCCGCTCGAAGCCGGTCTTCTGGAGATCCTCGCCTGCCCGGCGTGCCACGCCCCGCTCCGCGAGGAGGAGGCCGAGGAGACCCCCGAGCTGGTGTGCACGGACGGCAAGGGATGCGGTCTCGCGTACCCCGTCCGCGACGGCATCCCGGTCCTGCTCGTCGACGAGGCACGCCGCCCGGCCTGACAAGGGCCCAGGGCCCAGGGCCCAAGGCCCGAGGCCCGACGGACGTACGCCGCATCCCGCCCACGGCGATCGGAGGCCGTAGCTCCATGCTCGACGAATCCCTCCTCGACGCCCCCGAGGCCCTTGCCCGGGCCGATACCCGCGGGCTGCTGCGCGGGGCCGCCGAATCCGGCGCCAGGGTCCGTACGGCCGCCCGCCACGCCGCCGAGGCGGGCGTCGCGGACCTCAAACCGGACGGACGCCCCCGCGCCGTCCTGGTCGCGGGCCCGGGCGCGGCGGGAAGCTGCACCGCGGATCTCCTCGGCGCGCTCAGCGGCGGCAACATCCCGGTGAGCCTGATCGGCCCCACCGGCGTCGCCCCCGCCCCCGGCGCCCTGCGCTGGACGCTGCCCGGCTGGGTGGGCCCACTGGACCTGCTGGTCATCGCGACGCCGGACGGTACGGAGCCGGGGCTGCCACGCCTCGTGGAGCAGGCGTACCGCCGGGGCTGCGCGCTGGTCGCGGTGGCCCCGGGGCACTCGCCCCTGGCGGGCGCGGTGGCGCAGGCACGCGGCCTGATGGTGCCGATGGCCACGTCCGCGTACGACCCGCCCGGCAGCGGCCCCTCGCCGTACGCGACCGCCCGCCCGGACGAAGCGGCCCCTGCCCCCGGGACCGCGCACCCCGGAACCGCGCACCCCGAGGTCCACCCCGAGACGCACCCCGAGGGCGCCCTGGACGAGCCCGCCCCCTCCGGGGCGCAGGCGCGCCACACCACCCCGCCGCACATAGAGCCGCCCGGCACCGCACCGGACGAGGTCACCGGCCCCGCCCTGCCCGGCACGCTGTGGGCGCTGCTCACCCCGCTGCTCATGCTCGTCGACCGGATCGGCCTGGTCGCCGCGCCGCCCGCCGCGCTGCAGCAGGTGGCCGACCGGCTGGACCGGGTCGCCGAGCGGTGCGGGCCGGCCATCGCCACGTACACCAACCCCGCCAAGACGCTCGCGGCCGAGCTGGCCGGGTCGCTGCCGCTGCTGTGGACCGAGGGCCCGGTGGCCGCCGCGACCGGACGGCGTTTCGCGGGGCTGCTCGCGACGCTCGCCGGGCGCCCGGCGCTCGCCGCCGATCTGCCCGGCGCGCTGGCCGCGCACGGCACGCTGCTGGCGGGGTCGTTCGCGGGCGGGGCCGACCCGGATGACTTCTTCCGTGACCGGGTGGAGGAACCGGAGGCGCTGCGCGCCCGGATCGTGCTGCTGCACGACGAGCCGGTGGGCCCCGTCTCGGCCGTCCCGTCGGCCCGCGAACTCGCGCTCGCGCACGAAACGGCGTTCAGCGAGCTGGAACCGGACGAGGGGAGCCCGCTGGAGCGCGCGGCCGAACTTCTCGCCATCACGGATTTCGCCGCCGTTTACCTCGCGCTTGCTTCGGCGGATAGAACTTGAGTCCGTACGCGAGGCCGTGAACGGCCCGCGCCGGACATCGGCACCCCTTCGCCCGGACAGTCAGGAACCGCACCGCATGGACCGCCTCGTCAACACCGTGCGCCCCTACGCCTGGGGCTCCCTCACCGCCATCCCCGAGCTGCTGGGCGTCGAACCGACCGGCGAACCGCAGGCCGAGATGTGGATGGGGGCACACCCCGGGGCGCCGTCCCGCCTCGACCGGGGCGAGGGCCCCGCCGCGCTGTCCGACGTGATCGCGGCCGATCCGGAGCGCGAGCTGGGCGCGGGCGCCGTACGGGCCTTCGGGCCGCGGCTCCCGTTCCTGCTCAAGGTGCTCGCCGCGGCCTCGCCGCTCTCCCTCCAGGTGCACCCGGACCTCGCGCAGGCGAAGGAGGGCTTCGCGGACGAGGAGGCCCGCGGCGTTCCGCTGGACGCCCCGCACCGCAACTACAAGGACGCCAACCACAAGCCCGAGCTGATCTGCGCCCTCACGCCGTTCGACGGGCTGTGCGGCTTCCGCGACCCCGACGAGGCCGCCGCGCTGCTGGCCGCCCTCGAGGTCGACTCGCTCAAGCCGTACGTCGACATCCTGCACGCCCACCCCGAGTCGCACGCCCTGCGCGAGGTGCTGACGGCCGTCCTGACCGCCGACCGCGAGGCGATCGCCGACACCGTGCACCGGGCCGCGGCCGCCGCCGAACGGCTGGGCGCGCTGGACGGCCCGCACGCCCCGGCGTACGCGGCGTACGCGGCCATAGCCCGGCACTACCCGGGCGACCCCGGCGTGATCGCCGCGATGCTGCTCAACTTCGTGACGCTGCAGCCCGGCGAGGCGCTGTACCTGGGCGCGGGCGTCCCGCACGCCTACCTCGACGGCCTCGGCGTCGAGATCATGGCCAACTCCGACAACGTGCTGCGCTGCGGTCTGACCCCCAAGCACGTCGACGTCCCCGAACTGCTCCGCGTCGTCCGCTTCGAGAGCGACGCCCCGGCGGTCCTGCGCCCCGAGGCGGACGCCTCCGGCGAGGAGCTGTACTCCACCCCCATCGACGAGTTCCGGCTCTCCCGGTACGTCCTGGCGGAAGGCGCCGCACCGCGCCGGCTGCCCTCCTCGGGCCCGCAGATCCTGCTGTGCGCCGCGGGCGAGGTTTCGCTCCGCGGTGACGGTGAACTCCGTCTGTCCCGGGGCGAATCGGCCTTCGTCAGGGCGGGCGAGGAGGTCACCGCGACCGGCGACGGCACTGTGTTCAGGGCCACACTGACCGCCTGACGTCAGGCTCCCACGGAGGGCTGGAACAATGGCCCGCCGTAACGGCAGTAAAGCTCAAGCAAAACTGCCATGAGCTGGAAGGGACATTCGGCACATATGAGTGCATCAGGCGGAACCAAGGCGATTGTTGCCGCACTGGGCGCCAACTTGGCCATCGCCGCAGCCAAGTTCGTGGCGTTCGCCTTCAGCGGCTCGTCGTCGATGCTCGCCGAAGGCGTGCACTCGCTCGCCGACTCGGGCAACCAGGGACTGCTGCTCCTCGGCGGCAAACAGGCCAAGCGCGCCGCGACCCCCGAGCACCCCTTCGGCTACGGCCGCGAGCGCTACATCTACGGCTTCCTCGTCTCCATCGTGCTGTTCACCATCGGTGGCGTCTTCGCGCTGTACGAGGGCTACGAAAAGATCAAGCACCCGCACGACCTGGAGGCCTGGTACTGGCCGGTGGGCGTGCTCCTCTTCGCGATCATCGCGGAGGGCTTCTCGTTCCGTACGGCCGTCAAGGAGTCCAACGAGACCCGCGGCAAGCTGACCTGGGCCCAGTTCGTCCGCCGCGCCAAGGCCCCCGAGCTGCCGGTCGTCCTCCTGGAGGACCTCGGCGCCCTGGTCGGCCTCGTCCTCGCCCTCGGCGGCGTCGGCCTCTCCCTCCTGACCGGCGACGGCATCTGGGACGGCATCGGCACCATGTGCATCGGTGCCCTGCTGGTCCTGATCGCCCTCGTCCTCGCGGCCGAGACGAAGTCCCTCCTGCTGGGCGAGGCGGCCGACGTCGACCAGGTCGCCAAGATCCGCGCGGCGGTCGTCGACGGTGAGACCGTCACCGGCCTGATCCACATGCGCACCCTCCACCTGGGCCCCGAGGAACTCCTGGTCGCCGCCAAGATCGCGGTCCAGCACGACGACAGCGCGGCCGACGTCGCCCGCGCGATCGACGCAGCGGAAGCCCGCATCCGCGCGGCGGTCCCGATCGCCCGAGTCATCTACCTGGAGCCGGACATCCTCCGGACCTCCGCGGCCTGAGCCCCCACCCCGATCGCCCCGAGCCTCCCCGCCCGGGGCGATCGCGCGTCCACCCACCCCACCCCCCGCAAGCCGGGTACGGCGTGGGGTGGCTGCTGCACTGGCGCCCGGCTGGGGCGCAGCTACCCGGGGGCGGCCCCGGCGGCGCGATCCCGGGGCCGGGGGGACGGGGCCTCAGGGGCACAGCCCGATACGGCGCCCACCAGCGCGGGCCCGGCGGCGCAACCGGGCCGGGACCGAAGGGGAGTACCGCGGCCGGCCCCAGGCGCGGTAGCCCCCAGCCAGGTACGGCGAGCGGGAAGTGGGCCTGCTGCGCCGGCGCGGCGGGCCGCAGATCCCAGCCAGCGACTGCCCCGGGGCTGTAACGGCGCCCCGGAGGCCTTAGGGCGACAGCCCGGCACGGCGCGCACCCCGGGGCGGGCCCAGTGGCGTACCCCGGCCGCAGGCCCCGGCCAGCAACCCGCCCAGGAGCGCAAGCCCCGGTCCGGGGGCGCGGGGCCCCGCGGGGACAGGCCGGCACGGCCCGCGCGGAGTCGGCCCGCTGCACCGGCGTGGGGCCGGGGCGCAACTGCCAGGCGACGCGCCCCCGGGCCGCAGGCGCAGCGGCGCAGCGGGGGCCGGGGGCGCAGCCCCGGCGGGGGCCGGGGTTGCGCCCCGGATTCGGGAAGGGGCGGGGTGGAGAACAACCCACCGTCGTCCACCACCTACGCGATCTCGCCCAACACCCGCAAGATCGCCCCCACATCCCCCGCCCCCACCAACCGCTCCCGGAACTCCGGAACCATCAGCCTCCGCGACAGCAGCGCCAGAATCCGCAGGTGCTCATCCCCCGCCGCGGCCTCCGGCACCGCGATCATGAAGATCAGCCGGGCCTTCGTACCGTCCGGCGCGCCCCATTCGATGCCCTCGGTGGACCGGGCGAAGCCGACGACCGGCGCGGTCACGGCGTCCGTCTTGGCGTGCGGGATGGCGATCTCCTCGCCGAGACCGGTCGTGCCCTCCTCCTCGCGGGCGAACGCGGCCCGCACCAGTTCCGCGGCGTCCGCGACCTTGCCGCTCGCGCCCAGGAGTTCGGCCATCTCGCGGATGGCATCGTCCTTGCGGTCGGCGGTCAGCCGCTCCTTGACGGTCTGCTCGGTCAGATACCCGGACAGCACCGAATCCTCGACGGACTCCGCGGACTCCGCGGGCTCCGCGCCAGCGGTACGAGCGGCAGGCACGGCCCCCGACGAAGCCCCCGAGACGCCGCCCGCACCACCGACACCACTCCCCACCAGCACCGGCTCGGCCACACCAACGGAAGCCGAAGCCGAAACCGAAGCCCTCACCCGCCCCATCGACATCAGCCCGACCGTAGCCACCGCCGTGACGGCCGTACCGACCACCACCGCCACGAAGAACATCGGCACGCCACCCACCGCACCGAGCACCGCCACGATGGGCCCCCCGTGCGGCACGCTGTCCTCGACCGAAGCCAGCCCGGCTATGGCCCCGGCCACCGCACCGCCGAGCATGTTCGCGGGGATCACCATCGCGGGCCGCGCCGCGGCGAACGGAATCGCGCCCTCCGTGATGCCGAAGAAGCCCATGAAGAGGGCGGCGAGCCCCGTCTCGCGCTCCTGATCGTCGAACATCCGGCGACGGATCAGCGTGGCCAGCCCCTGCCCCAGCGGCGGCACCGGAATGGCCGCCGCGCACGCGCCCATGACCTCGGGGTTCTTGGACACCAGCCCGGCACCGAAGAGGAACGCCGTCTTGTTGACCGGTCCGCCCATGTCGAACGCGATCATCAGCCCGAGGATGATGCCGAGCAGCGCCGCACTGGTCCCGGTCAGCCCGCCGAGCCAGTCGGTGAGGTTCTCGAAGACCCACGCGATGGGCCGGCCGAGGACGTAGATGAAGAAGAGGCCGAGCGCCGAGGTCGCCACGATCGGGATCACGATGATCGGCATGATCGGCTGGACGAACTTCGGTACCCGGACCTTCTTGATCGCCTGCACCAGATACCCGGCCAGGAAGCCGGTGACGATCGCCCCGATGAACCCGGCGCCCGCCTCGCTGTCGTACAGCTCGCCATGGGCCGCGATCCAGCCGCCGACCATGCCGGGCACCAGCCCGGGCCGGTCGGCGATGGCGTACGCGATGTAGCCGGACAGGGCGGGGATCATCAGCTGGAAGCCGATGGTGCCGATGTCGTTGACGGTCTTCCAGAAGGAGTCGTCGGGGATGACGATCCCCTTGGACGTCGTATCGCCGCCCAGCGCGAGCGAGACGGCGATCAGCAGACCGCCGACCACCACGAACGGGATCATGTACGAGACGCCGTTCATGAGCGCCTTATAGGTGACGCCGCGCCCCGTACGACCACCCTCACGGTCACCACCACCACCGCCGCCGCCACCGGCACCACCACCCGCCGCGCCGCCGTCACCCCGGCCATCGCCCCCGTACACCGGCGCGTTCCGCACCCGCTCGATCAGCCGCTCCGGTTGGTGGATCCCCTCGGCCACCCCGACGACGAGCACCTTCTTGCCCACGAACCGGCTGCGGTCGACGTCCTTGTCGGCGGCGATGATGATGCCGTCCGCCTCGCTGACATCGTTGTCAGACAACACGTTCTCGGCCCCGATCGAGCCCTGGGTTTCCACCTTCATGCGATGACCGCGCGATTCCGCGGCCTGCGCCAGCTTCTCGGCGGCCATGTAGGTGTGGGCGATGCCCGTGGGGCAGGCGGTCACCGCGAGCAGTTTGAGCCCCGGCCCGCCGGTCTCCGCACTGCCGCTGGCCCCCGCACCGTTGGGGGGATCGGCTGGACTGGTCACGTGGTTCTCCTTGTCAGGATCAGCTTCCCCGGCAGCGTCGACAGCGTTGTCAACACGCCGAGCAGCGCGGGAATGTGCAAGCGTCCCCGTGCCAGCGGCATCCTGCAATACCCGTGGACGGGATCAAAGCGGTCCGCCCCGCGCTCAGGGGGTGTCTTGTGGATCATGCCCCCGTCGTCCTGGAGATCTCGGAGCTCGACCAGCACCTTCCCGGCCTGGCCGAGCGACTCGCCCAGCGGATCGGCCATCCGGTCC
>NZ_JBEYAL010000025.1:0-137398 GCF_040631655.1 Streptomyces sp. NPDC019937 | reverse complement strand
GTCCCATGCGCCTCCACCACATCCACATCGGCAGGAACCAGACCCGCATCAGCCAACGCCGCACGGATCACCCGCTGCTGCGACGGACCATTCGGCGCCGTCAACCCATTCGACGCACCATCCTGATTGACCGCACTCCCCCGCACCACCGCCAACACCCGATGACCCAACCGCCGCGCATCCGACAACCGCTCCACCAACAACACACCCACACCCTCGGCCCAGCCAGTGCCGTCCGCCGTCGCGGCGAACGCCTTGCAGCGGCCGTCCTCGGAGAGGCCCCCTTGCCGTGAGAACTCCACGAACATGCCGGGCGAAGGCATCACCGTGGCTCCGCCGGCCAATGCCAGCGAGCACTCGCCCCGGCGCAGTGCCTGCGCGGCCAGATGCAGTGCCACCAGCGACGACGAACACGCCGTATCCACCGTGACCGCAGGTCCCTCCAGGCCGAGGGAGTACGCGACGCGGCCGGAGGCCACGCTCACGGTGTTGCCGGTCAGGACGTAGCCGCCCGAGTCGTCGTCGGACTCGTGCAGTCGGGGGCCGTAGTCCTGCGCCGTGGCTCCGATGTACACGGCCGTGTCGCTGCCGCGCAGGCTGCTGGGGTTCACGCCGGCGCGTTCGAGGGCCTCCCAGGACGTCTCCAGCAGCAACCGCTGCTGCGGGTCCATCACCAGCGCCTCACGCGGCGAGATCCCGAAGAAGGCGGCGTCGAACTCCCCGGCGTCGTACAGGAAGCCTCCGCGGCGCGTGGCGGAGTCAGTGACGTTCCAGCTCCGGTCCGTGGGGAAGCCGGACACCGCGTCCTCGCCGGCGGCGAGCAGGCGCCACAGGTCCTCCGGAGAGGTCACGCCACCCGGGAAGCGGCACGCCATGCCGACGATGGCGATCGGCTCATCGTCCGGGTCCGAGCCCGGCTCCGTGTGGCGCGCGCCGTTCGTCTTCTCCTGTTCGGGGCGCCTCGTACCGTCGTCCTGGAGGAATCGTGCCAGTGCGCCGGGGCTCGGGTGGTCGAAGAGGATGCTGCTGGGCAGACGGAGGCCGAGTGCGGTGTCGAGCCTGTCCCGCAGTTCCAGCGCCGTCAACGAGTCGAAGCCGAGGTCGCGGAACGCGCGGTCGGGGTCGATCCGCTCGGCCCGGGAATGTCCGAGCACAGCCGCCGCGTGGGTGCGCACGAGGTGCAGGACGTCGTGCGGCTGCGGCGGGGACGCCTCGGTCCGTCCCGTGCCGGATTCGCTGTCGTTCGCCGGTCGCGTGTGAGCCTCTCCGGACGGCAGCCAGTGGGATTCGCGTTGGAAGGCGTACGTCGGGAGGGGGACCCGGCTCACGTCGCCGCCGAGGACGGAGGTCCAGTCCATCGGCACGCCGTGCAGGTGGAGCCGTGCCACGGCCTCGGTGAGTGATCGCGCCTCGTCCCGTCCTCGGCGCAGGGCGGGCAGCAGCGCCGCGGTGTGGGCGTCGGCACCGGCGCCCGGTTCGCCGCGGTGGCCGGGCTCCGGGGCGGCGGTGACGCATGCGCGCGCCATGGCGGTGAGGACGCCGTCCGGCCCGACTTCCAGGAAGCTGCCGGTGCCCAGTTCCCTGAGTGCCCGGATGCCGTCGCCGAAGCGGACCGCTTCCCGAACGTGCCGGACCCAGTAGGCGGGCGTGGCCATGGTCCGGTCGTCGACTGGTGTGCCGGTGAGGTTGGAGACGAGGGGTGTAGTCGGTGCCCGGAAGGTCAGGCCGGCGACGGCTTCGGCGAACTCCTCCAGCACCGGTTCCATGAGCGGGGAGTGGAAGGCGTGGCTGACGCGCAGGTACCGGCTTTTGCGGCCCCTGTCCCGGAGGGCCTGTTCGATGTCGGCGACGTGGCCGCGCTCGCCGGACACGACCACCGCGTCGGGGCCGTTCACGGCGGCCAGGCCGACGTGGGCCTCGCGGCCGAGCAGCAGGGGTGCGACCTCGGCCTCGGGCGCCTGGACCGAGAGCATGACGCCGCCGCCGGGCAGGGAACGCATCAGCGCGCCGCGGGAGGCCACGAGTACGGCCGCGTCGGACAGGTCGAGGATGCCTGCGGCGTGAGCGGCCGCGATCTCGCCGACGGAGTGGCCTGCGAAGTGGTCGGGTTTCAGGCCCCACTGGCCCAGGAGGCGGAAGAGGGCGGTTTCCAGGGCGAAGAGGGCGGCCTGGGTGTAGTGGGTCTCGGAGAGCAGGGCGCTGTGTGCCGTGCCCTGCTCGGCGAACATCACGTCGCGCAGGGGCGGGCCGGCCTCGGGGCCGAGGAGTCGGCCGAAGTGGGTGTCGAGTTCGGCGCAGACCTCGTCCAGGGCGTCCCGGAAGCCGGGGAACGCCTGGTGGAGTTGCTTGCCCATGCCGGGGTGCTGGCTGCCCTGCCCGGAGAAGAGGAAGGCGAGGCCGCCCGGTTCGGGGATGAGCGTGCGGCCGAGCAGGACCTGGGGGGCCGGGAGGCCGTTCTCCAGGTCCCGCAGGCCGTTGAGCAGGTCCTCGCGGTCGTGTCCGGTGACCACCGCGTGCCGCTCGAAGACCTGGCGGCGGGTCGCCAGGCTGTAGGCGGTGTCCCGCAGGGGCTGTCCGGGGCTGTGCTCCAGGTGGCGGCGGAGCCGTTCCGCCTGTGCGCGCAGGGCCGCGTCGCTGCGGGCGGACAGGATCAGCGGCGGGTGGCGGTGGGTGTCCTGGGCGGGATCGAGACCGTTTCCGGCTGCCGGGTCCAGCCTCTTTCCCGCCTCCGCGGAGCCGAGTCGGCCTTCCGTGCCGGTGTACGGCCCTTCTCCTGTGCCGTCGCCTCCCGCGTTCCGTGACTCGGACAGGACGACGTGGCAGTTCGTCCCGCCCATGCCGAAGGAGGAGACGCCCGCCACCAGCGGCCGGCCGGGGCTCGGCCAGGGGCCGTACGTGGTGTGGACGCGCAGGCGCAGGGCGTCGAGGTCGATGCAGGGGTTGGGCGAGGTGAAGTTCAGGCTTGCCGGGAGGTGCCGGTTCTTGATGCTCAGGACCGTCTTCAGGAGGCCCGCGATGCCTGCCGCGCCTTCGAGGTGACCGATGTTCGTCTTGACCGAGCCGACCAGGAGCGGGGCTTCGGCCGGGCGTGCGGTGCCGAGCGCGGTGCCGAGGCCCTCGGCCTCGACTGGGTCGCCGGCCGGTGTGCCGGTTCCGTGCAGTTCCACGTACTGGACGTCCGCCGGGTCCACGCGTGCCCGTTCCCAGGCCTGTCGCAGGACGTCCGCCTGGGCGCGGGCGCTGGGGACGGTGAGGCCTTCCGTGGCGCCGTCGTTGTTGAGGGCGCTGCCCAGGATCTCGCAGTAGACGGTGTCGCCGTCCGCGAGCGCGCGGTGGGTGGGCTTGAGGACGACTACGACGCCGCCCTCTCCTCGGGCGTAGCCGTTCGCCCGGGAGTCGAAGGTGTAGCACCTGCCGTCCGGTGAGAGCGCTCCGAACCTTTCGACGCCGGTCGTGCCGGCCGGATCGAGGACGAGGTTGACGCCGCCGACGAGGGCGAGGTCGGATTCGCCGCGGGCCAGGCTCTCGCAGGCCATGTGCACGGCGGCGAGGGAGGAGGACTGTCCGGTGTCGACGGTGAGGCTGGGGCCCTGGAGGCCCAGGGCGTAGGAGAGACGGTTGGCGATCATACCGCGGTGCGTTCCCGTCAGGGAGTGCCGGGTGAGGGCGGCTTCTCCCCGTGCGTGCGCCAGGTGCGCGTAGTCGTCCCACATGGCGCCCATGAAGACCGAGGTGCGGGTTCCCCTGAGGTGTCGCGGGACGATTCCGGCGTCTTCCAGCGCTTCCCAGCCGAGTTCCAGCGCGAGGCGTTGCTGGGGGTCGAGGACACCGGCTTCTCTGGGCGAGATGTTGAAGAAATCCGCGTCGAAAGTGTCGATGCTGTCGAGGAATCCACCGTGCGGAGCGGGAGACGAGGATAATAAGCCGGCCGGGGAACGGTCGGCGGGGGGCTCGCCCAATGCGTCCGCGGAGCCGGCCAGGAGTCTCCAGAACTCCTGGTGGGTGGCAGAGCCCGGCAGTCGACACGCAACTCCGACGATGGCAATGGAACACCCGTTTTCCCCGCCGGAAATAGACATGGTTTCCCACCTCTCTGCCGACGCTCCCCACGGCTGCCACAACCATGGAAGCGAATCAAGGGGTCTGCTTTTCGGTCGTCATTCGCCCGTCATCCGGGACGGCCCGTACCGCACGCGCTGGGATGGATGTGCCGGTGTTCGCGTGGGTCCGATTCGTGCATCGCGACCGGCCCCCCGCTTCGCCCCTTGGTCCAGGGGCCTCGGTGCCGGGCCGTCGCCATCGGCGGCAGCGATCGGAGCAGTTGCGACGGACATGGCGAAGGACCTGCGAGGATGGTCGGCACGGGCGCCTCGGAGGGCGGCTGAGTTCTGCCGCCTGCGTTCCGCTTGACCCTCGTTGACCGTCCGGACTGCCGTCTGTTTCACCCCCTGAGCGGCAGAGCGTTCGCCTCGCTCACGACTCGTCGTCGTGCGGCAACGCTAGATCAGCGCACGCCCCCCAGGCAAGCCCCTTCTTGGGACGTGCATGACCATCACTTGAGCTGGGCATGATCGCGTGCAGAGATCACCCATGGAAAGGCGCGACCTTATTCACGGGCATTGCTCCGGCTTCGGTGACGGTGCACTGTGGTTGCGACAACCGCCCATGTCATGCGCCCCGCAGCACGAGGGCGCGGAGGATTTGGAAGCCCTTTGAGATTACTTCGGTTACGTCTCGGCGGCCGTGTGCAGCGCAGGAGTCCGGCCCCGCCACGGGCCCTTGCGGGTACTCTCGGCCTGGCCCTCAGTCTCGCCCTACTCCCCTCTGTTCCGTCCGTCGCCGAATCGGGCGATCCATGGGAAACGGGTCGTCTTCTGACGGCTCGGATGACCCTGGAAGAAAAGCTGTCGTTCGTGCACTGGAGCTATCACACGAGCGATGAGTCGGCAAAGGTGTATTTGCCGGGCGTTCCCCGCCTCGGCATACCCGAGATGCGGGCCACCGACGGTCCCGCCGGGATCACGATCCACCGGCCGTCCCTCGCGCTGCCCGCTCCCGTGGCGCTGGCCTCCACCTTCGACGACGGCCTGGCGCGGTCCTACGGGGCGGTGATGGGCCGGGAGGGGCGTGCCTTCGGGCAGGACGTGGTGTTCGCGCCGATGGTGAACTCCATACGCGTGCCGTACGCCGGGCGGAACTTCGAGACGTTCAGCGAGGACCCCCTGGTCACCTCGCGGATGGCTGCCGCGGAGATCAAGGGCATCCAGAGTCAGGGGCTGATCGCCGCCACCAAGCACTACGCGGCGAACAACCAGGAGAAGAATCGTTTCAGCGTGAATGTGAACGTCGACGAACAGACGTTGCGCGAGCGGGAACTGCCCGGCTTCGAGAGCGCCGTGGCCGCCGGAACCGGCTCGATGATGTGCGCCTACAACAAGGTCAACGGCCAGCCGGCCTGCGGCAGTGACGAACTGCTGAACAAGGTCCTCAAGGAGCAGTGGAAGTTCCGTGGCTGGGTGACCTCGGACTGGCTGGCGACGCAGAGCACGGACGCCCTCACCAAGGGGCTCGACCAGGAACTCGGCATCGAGCTGGACCACGAACCCGCCCCGGGCGAGCCGATACCCGGCGGCAAGTTCTTCGGCGACGCGCTCAAGGCGGCGATCCGGGCGGGACAGATCCCCGAGTCAGCCCTCGACGAGGCCGTCACCCGCATCGTGTCGCAGATGGCCCGGTTCCGGCTGCTGGACGAGGATCCGCCCGCCCGCCCGGCGCGCGACCTCGCGGGCGGCTTGAAGGTCGCGCGCCAGGTCGCCGAGGACGGCGCGGTCCTGCTGCGCAACGAGGGCGCCGCCCTTCCCCTGACCACGGAGACGGCGGCGGACATCGCCGTGATCGGCCCCACCGCCAAGGTCCCGAAGGTGACGGGGCTGGGCAGTTCGTACATCGTGCCGGACGCCGCGTCTGCCCCTCTGGACACCATCCGCGAACGGGCCGGCGCCGGCAGCACCGTGCGCTACAGCACCGGTGAGGAGACGGTCGGGGTTCCCGTTCCGCAGTCCGCACTCTCCGCGCCCCGCCCCTCGGGTGAGGTGTTCCCCGCCGGCGAGGGCGGTGTCCTCTACGACGGCACCATCACCGTGCCGGCCACCGGCAACTACCGCATCGCGGCCCGCGCGCAGGGCGGCAACGCCTACGTCGAACTCGACGGCCAGGAGCCGTTCGGCGCCGGCCTGGTCTACGGCGACGTCAGCAGCCGCCCCATGCGGCTGACGGCCGGCACGCACAAGCTGCGCATCACCGGCGCGGCCCTGGCGAAGTCGCCCATGACCTTCGAGCTGACGTGGGTCACTCCGCAGGCCGCCCAGGAGGCGATCGACCGGGCCGTGTCGATCGCGCGGACGGCGAGGACCGCGGTCGTCTTCGCGTACGACGACGGCTCGGAGGACGGGGACCGCACGTCGCTGTCCCTGCCCGGCCGCCAGGACGACCTGATCAGCGCCGTGGCCGCGGTCAACCCACGGACCGTGGTGGTGCTCAACACGGGCTCCTCCCTCACCATGCCCTGGCTGAGGAAGACCGCCGCGGTGCTCACCATGTGGTACCCGGGCCAGGCCGGCGCCGAGGCGACCACCGCCCTGCTGTTCGGCGACGCCGACCCGGGAGGCCGGCTGACCCAGACCTTCCCGGCCGACGAGCGGCAGACGCCGTTCGCCGGGAACCCCAGACGCTACCCGGGAGTCGATGACCAACTGGACTACTCCGAGGGCATCTACTCCGGCTACCGCTGGTACGAACAGCAGGGCGCCCAGCCGCTGTTCTCCTTCGGCTACGGGTTGTCGTACACCTCCTTCGACTACCGGGACCTGAAGGTGACGGCGGCGGCGGACGGCGGGCTCGACGTCTCCTTCACGCTGCGCAACACCGGTACGCGCACCGGCAAGGAGGTCCCGCAGGTCTACGTGGGACCGTCCCCGCACGTGCGGGTGGCGCAGGCCAAGCGTGCCCTGGCGGCCTACGGGAAGGTCGAGCTGCGGCCGGGCGAGAGCAGGAGGCTGGCCCTGCGCGTCGAGCGCAGGGCCCTCCAGAACTGGGACAGCGGCGCCCACGCCTGGGTGACCGGACCCGGACGGCAGGTCATGGTGGGCCCGTCCCTCGGCCGTCTCCCGCTCCGCGCCACGGCGCCGTGAGCAGCTCCCACGGAGGACGCATGGACGTTCCGTTCCTGAACCTCCGGGCCGCCTACCTGGAGCTCAAGCGCGACATCGACGCCGCGACCGGCCGCGTCCTGGACTCCGGGCGCTACCTCCTGGGCCCCGAACTCGCCGCGTTCGAGACGGAGTGGGCCGCCTACTGCGGGGCCCGGCACTGCGTGGCGGTGGGCAGCGGGTGCGACGCCCTGGAACTGGCGCTGCGCGCCATGGACATCGGGCCGGGTGACGAGGTGATCGTCCCGGCGCACACCTTCGCCGCGACCTGGCTCGCCGTCTCGGCGACGGGTGCGGAGCCCGTCGCGGTGGAGCCGGAGCCGGCGACGTTCACTCTGGACCCGGAACGCGTCGAGGCTGCGATCATCTCCCGCACCCGGGCGATCCTCCCGGTGCACCTGTACGGGCATCCGGCGGACCTGGCGGCGTTGTCCGAGGTCGCCGAGCGGCACGGCGTGCGGATCCTCGAGGACGCCGCCCAGGCGCACGGTGCGCAGGCGTACGGCCGGCGGGTGGGCGCGTGGTCCACCACCGCCTTCAGCTTCTACCCGGGCAAAAACCTGGGCGGCTTCGGTGACGGCGGCGCCGTGGTGACGGACGACGCGGAGCTGGCGGAGCGGGTGCGCCTGCTGCGCAACTACGGGTCGCGGGAGAAGTACCGGCACGAGATCCGGGCCACCAACTCCCGGCTGGACGAGCTGCAAGCGGCCGTTCTGCGGGTCAAGCTCGCCCACCTGGACGCCTGGACCGAGCGCCGGGCCGCGGTGGCGGCGCGCTATCTCGACGGGCTCGCCGGCCTGGACGGCCCGGACGGGCTCGTGCTGCCGAGGCCGGCGCCGTGGGCGGAGCCCGTGTGGCACCTGTTCGTGATCCGCTCCGCGGACCGGTCCGCGCTGCGGGAGCGGCTGGCGGCAGCCGGCGTCGAGACGCTGATCCACTACCCGGTGCCGGTGCACCGGTCGGAGGCGTACGCCGGCAGCCGGCAGGCCGCCCGCGCACAGCCCGTGGCGGAACGGCTCGCCCGAGAGGTGCTGAGCCTACCCATGGGTCCGCACCTGTCCGACGACGCCGTCACGGCGGTGATCGAGGCGGTACGGAGCGCGGTGGCCGCCTGCTGAGCCCGGGCCCGCGCACGTCGGCCCCCGTACCCGTCGCCGGGTACGGGGGCCGACTCTCATGCGGCGGGCCGGGCAGCCCGCCGCACCGTCAGGCAGGGGCGGTCAGCCTGCTTCGGCGAGGATGCCCTCGAGGATGTCGGCGGCCGCCCGGGCGCCGCCCGCCTCACGGATCTCCTGCCGGACGGCCGCGAGCCGTTCGGCGACACCGGGGTCGGAGGCGACGGCGAGCACGGCCTCGCGCAGCTTCTCGGCGGTGACCTCGTCCCGCGGGATGTGCCGGCCGAGGCCCAGCTCGACGATCCGCTCGGCGTTCATGGTCTGCTCCGCGATCTGCGGCACGGCGACCGTGGGCACCGCGTTCGACAGGGCCTCCATGGTGCTGCCCATGCCCGCGTGCGTGATGAACGCGGAGGCCTTGGTCAGGATGTCGAGCTGCGGCACCCACTGGTGCACCTCGACGTTCGGCGGGACCTCGCCGAGGTCCGCGGGGTCGACGAAGCGGCCCACGGAGAGCACCACGTGCCAGTCCAGGCCGTCGACGGCGGCCAGGCAGGTGCGGTAGAAGTCGAGGTGGTCGGTGAACGCCGAGCCCAGGGCGATCAGCAGCACCGGACGCCCGTCCCCGGAACCTTCCCAGGTGCCCTGGTGGGACCGGTCGCCGTAGGTGGGACCGACGAAGGTGTAGTTGTCGCCGACCGTGTCGCCCTTGATCTGGAAGGTGCGGGGCAGCGCGACGATGCAGCGGTTGGGCGCGATGAGGAACTCGGTGGCCGGGGTGTCCACCCCGTGCTCCCGCAGGAAGGCCGAGAGCCGGGTGAAGAAGCGCGCCAGGCCGTCTTCGGCCTCGGCACCCTCCTCGGCGTCCCCGGTCTGCGCGGGGGCGGCGGTCTCCTCGCCGCGGTCGGCCGTGGGGTCCTGCACCGCGGGCACGTCCTCCTCGAAGCCCTCGTAGGCGACGAAGGTCGGGGAGAGCTGAACGAAGGGGATGTCCCACTTCCGGCCGAGCACCGGGGCGGGCCAGGAGGCGATGTCGTAGACGATCAGGTCCGGCCGGTCGTCGGCGTAGGCGTCCTCCAGCTGCGGCAGGACCCGGACGGCTTCGTCGAGGAAAAGGCCCATCGCGGACTCCTGGTCCTCCGGCCACGACTCCTCGGGGTTGGACTCCTTCGGCAGGATGGAGTCGTACACCACGGGCGTCGCGCCGGCCGCCTTGACCTGTGCGGCGAACTCCTCGGTGATGGCGTAGCTGACCCGGTGGCCGCGCGCGACCAGTTCCTGGACGATGCCGAGGGATGGGTTCACGTGGCCGTGGCCGGGGATGTTGAAGAAGGAGATGTGACGGGGTGTCACGGAGGCAGAGCGGTGCTCGCTCGTCATGGATCTCACTCCGGTGAGGTGTTCCGCCGGGGGCACCGGCGCAGGCGTACGGCGGCATGCACACATGTGCCTGACACGGGCCGGGCGGAAGGAAACTGATGGTTGACCACCGGCTCGTTCCGTTACGGGAGCCGGTGTTGCGGGCGGGCATGCGGCAGGCGCCGGACGAAGGCCGTCCAAGTCACCGCACGCGGACCGCGATCAGTGGTAAAGCTCCATGAATGCCATGGCGATCACTCTACCAGGAGGGGGGCCGCGGTCCGCAGCGGAATGCCGGATCAGCGCAGGAAACCGCGCTGCTCCGCCCAGCCGTCGGCGATGTCGGCCTCCAGCTGGTTGAGGCGTGCCGTGACGGTCTGGTCGAAGCCGTCGAGGAAGTACTCCTCGCCGGGCCGGGGTGCCACCTGCCGCCCCTCGGTGACGAACCGCCGGACGACCTCCTCCAGTCCCGTGCCGGTGGTCAGCCGGCCGGCGACGTAGCGCTCGGCGCCCTGGAGGCCGGGGAAGCCCGCCTCGCGGTAGAGGTAGACGTCGCCCAGGAGGTCGACTTGGACGGCGACCTGGGGATGGGCCGTGGGCCGCATGGTCTCCGGCCGGATCCTCGGCAGTTCCGCGTCGACGCCCAGGCGCAGGCTCTGGAGGGCGTAGCCGTAGTCGATGTGCAGGGACGGGGCGCGCGTCCTGATCCGTTCCTCGAACGCGGCGAGGCCGTGCTCGAGTTCCCCGCGTTCCTCGGGGGCGAGCTTGCCGTCGGGTCGTCCGCTGTAGTCCTCGCGGAGGGTGAGGAAGTCCACGGGACGGTCGGGGGCGGCGTCGTTGAGGTCGGCGATGTAGTCGGCCAGCCCGATCAGCCGCCCGGCCCGGCCCGGCAGGATGATGTAGTTCAGGCCGAGGCGTACGGGCGCTTCGCGTTCCCGGCGCAGAGCCTGGAAGCGGGTGAGGTTGTCCTTGACGCGCTGGAAGGCGCCCTTCTTCGTGGTCGTGGCGACGTAGTCGTCCTCGCTGAGCCCGTACAGGGAGGTCCGCAGGGCGTACAGGTCCCACAGGCCCGGCTGGCGGTCGAGGGTCTGCCTGGTCAGGGCGAAGGAGTTGGTGTAGAGGGAGAGTTTGAAACCGCGCGCCGCAGCACGGCGGACGAGGTCGCCGGTGCCCGGGTTGGTCAGGGGTTCCAGGCCACCGGAGAGGTACAAGGCGTGGGGGTTGTCGGTGGGCATCCGGTCGATCAGGGACGCGAACATCGCGTTGCCGTCCGTGAGGGCCGACTGCTGGTAGCGGGCGCCGGTGACGCGTACGCAGAAGTGGCAGCGGAACATGCAGCTGGGACCGGGGTAGAGGCCGACGCTGTAGGGGAAGGCGGGCTCGCCCCTTACCACGGCGTCGAGGACGCCGCGGCGTTCCAGCGGCAGGATGGTGTTGGTCCAGTACATGCCCGCCGGACCCTGCTCGACCGCGGTGCGCAGCGCGGGTGTGCGGTAGAAGACGGCGAGGACGCGGGAGAAGGTGGCGCGGTCCAGGCCGAGTCCGCGGCGGGCGCTCTCCAGGGGCGTGAAGGGTTCGGTGCCGTAGCGGCGAGCCAGGGCTATGAGGTGCTCGGCGAGCCGGTCGGGTTCCAGTCCGGTGCCGGGGGCATCCTCGTCGAGGAGTGGACGCAGTGCCGCGGCGGCGGCGGCGCTGTTCCCTGCGGGCCATGCGCAGACCGCGATCGGGTCCAAGGGCGTGCGATCGACCTGAAGTGCCACGTGCGTGCGCTCCTTGTCTTCCTTGTCTTCCTTGTCTTCCGTTCGGATCGGGCCGGGTGTCCCTGCGGGAGGTGCGCCCTCCTGCGTCCGCCCCCGTGCGTCCGCGAGGTGCCCGGGGCTTCGACGTGGTGCTAGGCGCCGGCCTGGGCGGTGATCCGCGGTCCATGCGCGGTGGCGACCCGGATGATGTCGCAGACGCGTCGGATGTCCTCGCGGGAGACCGCGGGACCGGTGGGCAGGGCGATGACCTGCTCGGCGAGGTGTTCGGTGTGCGGCAGGGAGACCGGGTGCTCGGTGCGGTAGGGATCGCGCTGGTGGCATCCGGGGGAGAAATAGGGCTGCGCGACGACGTTCTCCGCGCGCAGGAGGGTGAGCAGGAGGTCCCGGTGGAGTCCGGTGGTGCCGGCGTCGATCAGGGCGATGACGTAGTGGTAGTTGTTGCGTTCCGCCGGGTCGTAGTCGATGAGCCGGACGCCGGGGAGGCCGGTGAGTTCCTGCCGGTAGAGCTCGTAGTTGGCGCGGTTGCTCGCGACCGCGTCGGCGAAGCCCTCCAGGGAGGTCAGGCCCATGGCAGCGGCCGCCTCGCTCATCTTGGCGTTGATGCCGGCGCCGACGCCGTCGTGGCCCAGGCCGAAGTTGTGCAGCGCGCGCAGGCGCTCGGCGCGGGTGTCGTCGTCGGTGACGATGCCGCCGCCCTCGAAGGAGTTGACGACCTTGGTGGCGTGGAAGCTGAAGACCTCGGCGTCGCCGAAGGAGCCGAGCGGGCGCTGCCCCGAGGTGCATCCGAGGGCGTGGGCGGCGTCGTAGAAGAGCTTCAGTCCGTGCTCGGCGGCTATGGCGGCGAGTTCGTCGACCGGGCTGGGCCGGCCCCAGAGGTGGACGCCGAGGATCGCGCCGGTGCGGGGGGTGACGGCGGCTTCGACGAGTTTGGGGTCGAGGCAGCCGGTGCCGGGGTCGATGTCGCAGAAGACGGGGCGCAGTCCGAGCCACCGGACGGCGTGGGCGGTGGCGACGAAGGTCATCGACGGCATGATCACTTCGCCGGTGACCTCCGCTTCGCGCAGCAGCAGTTGGAGTCCCGCGGTGGCGTTGCAGGTGGCGACGCAGTTGCGTACGTCGGCCAGGTCGGCGATGCGCTGCTCGAACTCCCGGACGAGCGGGCCGCCGTTGGTCAGCCACCGGTTGTCCAGGGCCCACTCCAGGCGGTCCAGCAGGCGTTTGCGGTCACCGGTGTTGGGGCGCCCCATGTAGAGGGGCTGGAGGAAGGCCGCGTCGCCGCCGAAGAGGGCGAGGTCGTGCACGCCTCGTTTCATGCTGCTCCTCGCCGGGTCGGTGGGTGTTCCGCGGCGAGGAGGCCGGGGAACGCCTCGCGCAGGGCCGAGCGCCAGTCACGCAGGGGTGCGAGGCCGGTCCCGCGCCAGCGCTCGTGGCCGAGGACGCTGTAGGCGGGGCGGGGGGCGGGTCTGCGGTAGGCGGCGCCGGTGGTGGGCCGGACCCGCCCGGGGTCGGCGTCGAGGAGCCGGAAGACTTCTTGTGCGAGGTCGTACCAGGTGGCGGAGCCGGCGTTGGTGGCGTGCAGGATGCCGTGGACGCCGGGGAGCCGGCCGACGGCCATGATGCGGTCGGCGAGGTCGCCGGTCCAGGTGGGCTGGCCGCGCTGGTCGGCGACGACGTCGATGGCGCCGCCGCGCGCCTCCCGTTCGATCATCGTGCGGACGAAGCTGCGGCCGGTGCGCCCGTACAGCCAGGCGGTGCGCAGCACGGTGGCGGTGGGCAGTGCCTTCAGCACCGCTTGCTCGCCATCCCGTTTGGTGCGTCCGTAGGCGCTGCGGGGAGCCGTGGGGTGGTCCTCGGCGTAGGGGCTGCGGGCGTCGCCGGGGAAGACGTAGTCGGTGGACAGGTGGACGAGGCGTGCGCCGTGGGGGGCGCAGGCCTCGGCCAGCAGCCGGGGCGCCTCGGCGTTGAGGAGGGCAGCGGCGGCCTCGTCCGTCTCGGCGTCGTCGACGGCCGTGTAGGCGGCGCAGTTGACGACGATCCCGGGACGGTGCTCGGCGAGTGCCGCCCGCACGGCGGAGGGGCGGGTGACGTCGAGGTGGTCGTGGCCGAGGGCCGCGACGTCCTCCTCGTTCTCAGCGAGGCGCCGGACGAGTTCCCGGCCCAGCATTCCGGCGGCGCCGGTGATCAGCCATCTCACGGGGCCGCTGCCTCTCGGGGGGCGGCGGGGCCGGCCGGCCGCTTCTTCAGGGGTTCCCACCAGGCGCGGTTGTCGCGGTACCAGTCGATGGTGCGGGCGATGCCCTCGGCGAAGTCCCGCCGCGGCCGGTAGCCCAGTTCGTCCCCGGCCTTGGTGCAGTCGAGGGCGTAGCGGCGGTCGTGGCCCTTGCGGTCCGCGACCGGGTCGACGACGTCCCAGCCCACGCCGAACGCGTCCAGCAGGAGGCCCGTGAGGTCCCGGTTGGTCAGTTCGGTGCCGCCGCCGATGTGGTAGACCTCGCCGGGCCGGCCCTGGGTGCGGACCAGGTCGAGGCCAAGGCAGTGGTCGTCCACGTGCAGCCACTCGCGGACGTTGAAGCCGTCGCCGTAGAGGGGGACCCGCAGGCCGTCGAGGAGGTTGGTGACGAACAGCGGGACGATCTTCTCGGGGAACTGGTGCGGCCCGTAGTTGTTGGAGCAGCGGGTGACGCGGACGTCCAGGCCGTGGGTGCGGTGGTAGGACAGCGCGAGCAGGTCGGAGGATGCCTTGGAGGCGGAGTACGGCGAGTTCGGGCACAACGGCTGGTGCTCCGGCCAGGATCCGTGCTCGATGGAGCCGTAGACCTCGTCGGTGGACACGTGCACGAACGGGCCGACGCCGTGCCGCAGGGCCGCGTCGAGCAGCACCTGGGTGCCGAGGACGTTGGTGCGGACGAAGGTCCCGGGCGAGGTGATGGAGCGGTCCACGTGGGTCTCGGCCGCGAAGTGCACCACCTGGTCGGCTTCGGCCATCAGGGAGTCCACCAGCGGTGCGTCGGCGATGTCACCGCGCACGAAGGTGACGGCGGGGTCGTCGGGGACGTTGCCGAGGATGCCGGCGTAGGTGAGCTTGTCCAGCACCGTGATCACGGGGGCGGGTTCCCCGCCCGCCCGGGCTGCTTCCAGCAGGTGGTGCACGTAGCGGGAGCCGATGAATCCGGCGGCACCGGTGACGAGGAGGTTCATGACTGGATCTCCACCTTGCTGTGGTCGCCGAGGACGAAGCGGTGGGCGTTGGGGGCGTGCAGGCTGTGGGTCACCTGGACGTTCCTGCCGATCAGTGATCCCTGTATACGGCGCACGCCGGTGATCGCCGATCCGGCGAGCATGATGGAGAACTCCATCTCGCTGCCGGTGATGCGGCAGTTGTCGCCGATCGAGGTGAACGGGCCGATGTAGGAGTCGGAGATCTCCGCGCCGGCGCCGATGATGGCGGGGCCCATGATGCGCGAGTTCGTCACCCGCGCGCCCTCTCCGACCACGACCCTGCCGATCATGACGGTGTCCTCGTCCACCGTGCCCTCGATGCGGGGCTCCAGGTCCTCCAGTACGGTCCGGTTGACCTCCAGCATGTCGGCGACGTTGCCCGTGTCCTTCCAGTAGCCCTCGATGACCATGGACTGGATGTCGGCGCCGTTGTCGATGAGGTGCTGGATGGCGTGGGTGATCTCCAGTTCGCCGCGCCAGGAGGGTTCGATGGCGCGGACGGCCGCGTGGATGGCGGGGGTGAAGAAGTAGACGCCGACCAGTGCCAGGTCGCTCTTCGGGTGCCGGGGCTTCTCCTCCAGGCCCACGACCCGGCCGTCGTCGTCGAGTTCGGCGACGCCGAAGGCGCTGGGGTCGGACACGCGGGTGAGCAGGATCTGGGCGGCGGGCCGCCTGCCGCTGCGGAAGGTGCGGACCAGGTCGTCGATGCCGCCGACGATGAAGTTGTCGCCCAGGTACATGACGAAGTCGTCGTCGCCGAGGTAGGTGTGGGCGATCAGTACGGCATGGGCGAGGCCCAGGGGGCGGCTCTGCTCGATGTAGGTGACGTCGAGGCCGAACTTGGCGCCGTCGCCGACGGCGGCGCGGACCTCGCCGACCGTGTCGCCGACGATCAGGCCGACGTCGGTGATCCCGGCGGCCGCGATGGCCTCCAGGCCGTAGAAGAGCACCGGTTTGTTCGCGACGGCGACCAGTTGCTTGGCGGAGGTATGGGTGATCGGCCGCAGCCGGGTGCCGGAACCGCCGGCCAGCACGAGGGCCTTCACCGGGCCGGCCCCACGCCGGCCGCCTCCGCGATGTAGGCGCGGCACTCCTCGTAGTCCGGCAGGATGCCGGTCTCCGCGGCCTGCGCCAGGGACGGTGCGTGGGTGTCCTTCGCCGACAGGACGATGTCGATGTCCGTCGGCCATGCGATGCCGATCGCCGGGTCGAGAGGGTCTACGGCCCGCTCGGCCTCGGCCACGTAGGGCTGTGAGCAGAGGTAGACGACCGTGGCGTTGTCGGTGAGGGCCATGAACGCGTGGCCGAGTCCTTCGGCCAGGTAGAGCCCCTGGTGGCGGGCCGCGTCGAGTCGGACGGCGACCCACCGGCCGAAGGTGGGCGAGCCCCGGCGTACGTCGACGACCACGTCGAGCACGGTGCCGGAGGCGCAGGTGACGTACTTGGCCTGGCCGGGCGGGGCGTCGGCGAAGTGGATGCCGCGCAGGACGCCCTTGCGGGACACCGAGCAGTTGGCCTGGGCGAGCGAGAGGGGGTGGCCGATCTTCTCCTGGAATGTCCGCCCCCGGAACCATTCGAGGAATTCTCCCCGTTCGTCCCGCATGATTTCCGGGGTGTATAACCAGGCCCCGTCGACGTCGAGTAACTCCATCGATCCCGATTCTGCCGAATTGGGCACTCGATTTTCCCTTCGGACTCGGAGCGATTCCATCGGGTCCGTACGCCGCGCAGGGCAGCACACAGTCACACGGTTTTCTCGTCCTGACCGACCGTAGCGCACCCACCGGGGACATTCAAGGGTTGACAAAGTGAAATCAGCGGATCACGCTGTCGTGAGGTAGAAGCCGGGCCACCGCCCCGCCCGATGTATCGAATGTCACGAAATCCCGAGTCGACATCCTTCTGCGAGCGTCTTTCCGAATCCGGTGGCCCGCTTCCCGATGGGGCTCGCGGAAGCGGCCGGGTTCGGCGCCGTCCTGGATCACAATAATATGGGGGATTCCCGCGATGAGCGAAGCAATGGGATCGGTACCGACGTCCGGCAGTGAAGTCTCCTCGACCGGCGCGTTGTTGTCCTGGCTGGATGCGCGCCGCCGGGCCAATCGCCTGACGGTGGAACACGTACCCCTCCGGGAGTTATCGGGTTGGCAATTCGACGAGAACACGGGGAACCTCCGACATACCAGCGGTCATTTCTTCTCCGTCGAAGGACTCCGGGTACGCACGGACCACTGCTGGTTCGGAAGCTGGACCCAGCCCATTATCGTGCAACCGGAGATAGGCATTCTCGGCCTCCTGGTCAAGAGGTTCGACGGCATCCTGCACGTCCTGGTACAGGCCAAGAACGAGCCGGGTAATATCGGCGGTCTTCAGCTCTCCCCCACCGTCCAGGCCACCCGCAGCAATTACACGCGCGTCCACCGCGGCGGCGGTGTCAGATACCTGGAGTACTTCGCGTTCCCCCGCGGGCGCGGCCGGGTCCTCGCGGACGTCCTCCAATCCGAGCAGGGCTCCTGGTTCCTGCACAAGCGGAACCGGAACATGGTGGTCGAGGCCCTGGACGACGTGCCCCTCGACGACGACTTCCAATGGATCAGCCTCCGCGGGCTGCGGAAGCTACTGCTGAGGCCGCATCTGGTGAACATGGACACCCGCACGGTGCTGTCCTGCCTTCCCCCGGAGCCGGGACCGGCCGGCCGGCAGCCGCCGGCGCCCGCGGCTCCCTTCGCCGCCGCGGTCACGCGGTCCCTCACCCGGGGTGCCACCGCCTTGCACACCATGGGCGAGATCCTCGGCTGGCTGACCGACGTGCGGTCCCGGCGGGAACTGGTGCAGCAGCGTGTGCCGCTGGAGGAGACCGCGTTCAGCGGCTGGCGGCGTGACGAACACGCCATCGCGCACAAGGGCGGGGACTACTTCCGGATCATCGGGGTGAGCGTCCGGGCCAGCAGCCGGGAGGTGTCCTCGTGGAGCCAGCCGTTGCTGGCCCCCGCCGGCCCCGGTCTGGCCGCCTTCGTCACCAGGCGGATCCGCGGCGTCCTCCATGTCCTGCTGCACGCCCGCACCGAAGCCGGTCTGCTCAACGGCCCGGAGATGGCACCGACCGTACAGTGCCGCCCGCTCAACTACCGTGCGGTGCCCGCCGAGTACCGGCCCGCCTACCTCGACTACGTGCTGTCGGCCGATCCCGGACGCATCCGCTACGACACCCTCCAGTCGGAGGAGGGCGGCCGCTTCCACCACGCGGAGAACCGCTACGTCGTGGTGGAGGCCGAGGACGACTTCCCGGTCGAGGTGCCGCGCGACTTCCACTGGCTCACCCTGCACCAGATCCTCGCCCTGCTGCACCACAGCAACTACCTCAACGTGGAGGCGCGCAGCCTCGTCGCATGCATCCAGGCCCTGAGCTGAGCGCCCCGAAGGGAAACCCATGTCCTCCCCCCGTCTGCGCTTCGGTGTGCTGGGTGCCGCCGACATCGCCCTGCGCCGCACCGTGCCCGCGCTGCTCGCCCACCCGGACGTCACCGTGGTCGCGGTCTCCAGCCGGGACGCGGCCCGCGCCGCCCGTTTCGCCGCGGCGTTCGGGTGCGAGGCGGTCCCGGGCCACCAGGCGCTGCTGGACCGCGACGACGTCGACGCGCTGTACGTCCCGCTGCCGGTGATGGTGCACACGCCCTGGGTGGAAGCGGCGCTGCTGCGGGGCAGGCACGTCCTGGTGGAGAAGCCGCTGACCGCGACCCGCTCCGGAGCCGAGGAACTGATCGCCCTGGCACGCTCCCGGGGCCTGGTCCTGATGGAGAACTTCACGTCGCTGCACCACGCACAGCACGGCACCGTCACGGACCTCCTGCGGGACGGGACGATCGGCGAACTGCGCTCGCTGTCCGCGGCGTTCACGATCCCGCCGAAGCCGGAGGGCGACATCCGGTACCAGCCCGACGTGGGCGGAGGCGCCCTGCTCGACATCGGGATCTACCCCCTGCGGGCGGCGCTGCGCTTCCTGGGCCCCGACCTGCACGCGGCCGGCGCGGTCCTGCGTCGGGAGCGGCGCCGGAACGTGGTGGTCTCCGGCCACGTGCTGCTCACCACACCGCACGGCGTCGTGGCCGAGCTGGCCTTCGGCATGGAGCACGCCTACCGCTCGGAGTACACCCTCTTCGGCACGGCCGGCCGCCTGCGCCTGGACCGTGCCTTCACCCCGCCCGAGACCCACCGGCCGCGTGTGGAGATCCACCGGCAGGACGCCCGGGACATCGTCGACCTGCCGCCGGACGCGCAATTCGCCAACCTCGTCCGGGACTTCGTACTGGCTGTCCGTGAGGATTCCGGCCGGCTCACGCAGCACCACGCCGACGCCGTACGCCAAGCCGATCTCGTCGAGCGCGTCATGGCGGTGGCGCGGGTGCGCTGGTGCTGATGCCGGGGCCGTAAGCGGAGGGAGGAGAGAAACGCACCGGAGTTCGGGTCGGGCGCGGGGCGGAAGAAACTTCAGCACTCCTGCGGGGCACCTGGCTCGACACCCGCGAACAAACGTGTGCGGTTTTACTCCGGGCAGGATGGCAGAGCCGAAGTCTTCGCCGCTCGGCGAGATGTGCGGGCTCTCGGAGACACCGTGCTGGAACACCATCCCTCTGCCTCCTGAAAGGTGCCAATATTCCGATCAGGCGGCTGAGCTGGGTGTTCTCTGTCGATGGTGAGTCAATCGGAGTGGCGTGGTGTGGTACTCGTTGAGCAGTCCACCGAGTACCTGGCGGCGCCTGATTGTGCCAGCAGGTAGGGGGATGATGTTCGAGTCGTCGTCTGGGGCTCGTAGGTCCAGGCTGCGGTGGGGCCGTCCCGCGTTGTAGTGCTCGGCATACGTGGTGAGGACGGTGCGCAGATGTCGTTCGGCGAACGCGTTTGACCGGGGGCTCTGAGGCGGTGTTGGGGTGACAGCTGTGCCGTTGCCGGCGAAGACGTCGTCGAAGGCGGCGGTGAACTTGCTGTCCCGGTCACGGATGAGGAATCGCAAGCGCCCGGCCCTGTCGCCGAGGTCCATGAGCAGGTTGCGGGCGAGTTGGGTGACCCATGCGCCGGTAGGGCGTGCGCTGACGCCCAGGACATGGACGCGCCGGGTGAATCTCCATGACGCAGAAGACGTGGAGACGCTTGAGGAAGACCGTCTCCACAGACCAGAACGGCGCAGGACGCGCCGGACCGTAGAGGCGGCAACCCGATGACCGAGCCGGCGCAGCTCGCCTTGGATTCTGACGTACCCCCAGGTCGGATTCTCTCGCGCCAGGCGCTGGATGAGCGCAACTGTCTCTTCCGGCAATGGTGGACGGCCGGGTCCGACCGCCGTCTGGCGCCACTTCCAACGCACCAGACGACGGTGTCAGGCCAGCAGCGTACCTGGAGTGACCAGCCGATGGCGGCGTAATGCGGGTGGCAGGTGCCGTGCGAGAGCGGAGAGCACGGCACGATCAGCCCATGAGAGCCGCGGGCGCTCGATCTGCCGGCGCAGCACAGCGACCTCATGGCGGAGAGCGAGGATCTCGGCGTTGTTCGCGGGGCAGACCGGCCCAGTAAGAGGAGGCAACCAAGCAGTCGGCAGAAGATCAGGTAGAGCAGTCGCATACCCACGATCACCGATCATGCCCATACTCGGACGATCGCAAAGCCCCAGGTCAACCACCGTACGCCAATAAAGACACCCTTCAGGCGCTCGCGCCCTGGGAGTGTCCTATCTGCCCGGCAGACACCAAGGGGCTTTACCGCCCCTTGACGCAGCCCCCTACGGTAACCAAAAGCCCCACGTACGGACTGCCTGCGGAAACCTGCCCACTAGGATGACCCACAGCCTCTCTGCTCCTGTCGCACGGGGAGCGCAGGACCGTGCTCCCACCCGAAAGGGGGTCGGGAGCCGACAAGGGGCCCTTATGCCTCACGATGCAGAGAGCATCCGAATCGATGGGATGGCCCGAGGGGCTTACGGTTGACGACGGCGCGCAGGGGCGCGGTACAGCGCCGTAGGTGTACCCCGGATCGGGTGACGGACGAATCGGGCGCCGTTGACCCGTCTGCGAGTTGGGAGCACGTGGGCTCCCAGAGGGCTCCCACTTGCTCCCTGCCCGGAAATGGTTAAGGCCGCCTCCGCTACCCGCGGAAACGGCCTCCGACCTGCGAAAACGCTGGTCGGGACGACAGGATTTGAACCTGCGCCCCCTTGACCCCCAGTCAAGTGGCCGGGGGTTGCTCAAGTGTGCGCACACCGCAGGCCGCGAAGGCGCCCAGACAGGTCAAGGCATGTCGTATGCATCCATCCTCACAGCCTCTCAGACGCGCGCGCCGCCGAAAATTAGTCCTTCCTTAACTGAACGCTGGAGCAACGCTGTCCTTGCCCTGAACCAGTGGCTCCTAGGGTGGTCTGCGGCCCCCGCCCCCCATCCGCCGTCACTTCGACGCCCCGGACTGCGAGGGAACCGGAGAAGGCCGAAGCACACGGCGTCGTGACATCGGCTACCAGGAGGAGATGTGCCGCCCGATCCCGGAGCCCGAGGTCCGTCGTCATCGCTGGCGGAACACCACGTAGACGATGAGCGAGCCGTCACACGCGCGTGGCGGACCAGCGACTCCGACGAGACACGGATCAGGCCCGACGAAGAGAGCGACAACGACGCAAGCGTCCGGGACCGCTTGGGGAGCCGCAAGACCACAGCTCTCACCGCGGCAGCTGCCGTTCTCGTCCTTACCGGGTGCCTCCTGGCCATGTCGACGATCATCGACTCAGCTTCCTCCTCCTCCGGCGACAGGTGGCCCTCAGGAGGAAAGGTCTCGATCACCGCGCCTCCGGGCCAGGAGGACGAGCTCGCCCCCTCGTCTGCCCCCGAGGAAGCCCCCTCGGCCGACTCCACCGCCCCACAACCACCGCTCACCAACAGCCCAGCCAGCCCGTCTCAGGGCGATGGCGGAGACGAACGCGAAGACGACCGTGAAGATGAAGACGATGACGATGACGACGAAGAAGACGATGACCATGAGGACGAAGACGGTTGATTCCGCATGACGTGATGCTCGCCGCTCGGAGCGGCACGGACCCGTACTGGTCAGGTCCAGCCGGTCCGGCCAGTCGTGCACGACCGGGTCCTTGAGCAGTCTCCGCGCAGCGACAGCGGCACCGGCCGCCACGGCATTGATCTCTACCGCCGGAATTGACCAACTACCGGTAGGATGAGCGGTAGAGGCTGATCCTGATGTCGTCGGCCAAGACGATGGGCAGGGCGGCGAGTTCGGGGTCGCACCGGCTGACGGTTCCTGCGGCGTACGGGCCGGGAGCGGTGGCGCTCGCTGCAGGGTGGTCGGACACGACGGGGGGCTCGCGTTGGATCGGCTGGCCGGAGCGCACCTGGAAGTCGGCCCATCGCAGTTTGTTCTTGACGGGCTTGTCGTCTCGCCCGGTCCGGTCTCGCAGCCCGTACAGGCTGACGCTCCCGGCCCTGTCGGCGGGCGGCAGGGGGCGTGTCTTGCGGGGCTCGACCGCCACCACGTAAGGGGTCGCCGCGCGGTCGAGTTCGGAGAGGTCACTACCGCCGGTCGACCGGACGCGGTGGGCGTGTGACCGGCCGGTCGGCGCCCGCGGTGCTGCCCTGGTCGCTGCGCGCGTGGCTCGGGTCGATCGCGGTCCTCGCCACGCTGGCGGTCGGCGTGCTCGGGGTCCTGTACGCCGGCCACGGCGAGCCCGGCAGGGTGGACAGGTGGATCGTCGAGCCGACAGCGGACAGCGTGCGGCCGCCGTGGAGGCGGGTTGCTCTGGCCCTGGACTTCTTGGGGGAACCCGCCGGAGCGGCGGCGCTGATGGTGGCCGTCGTTGCGGGCTGCCTGCTGCTTCGGCGTCCTCGTGCGGCGGTGCTCGTCGTTGCCGGAGCCGCCGCGACGGTGGGGACGGCGACGCTGCTCAAGCATCTGGTGGGACGCACCATCCACGGCGACGGCAACCTGTCCTATCCGAGCGGGCACACCGCCTTCTTCACCGCGCTCGCCCTCATCGCGGCGCTGCTCGCTACCGGCCGGTTCGGCCTCGGCAGGGCGGCCGGCACGGCATTCGTGCTCGCCGCGGCGCTCGTGGCCGGCGCCGCGATGGGATGGGCGCAGGTCGCCTTGGGCGCGCACTATCCGACCGACGTCCTCGGCGGCTGGTGCACCGCGCTGGCGGTGGTTCCGGCGACCGCGTGGCTGGTCGACCGGATGGCCGACGCCCGTCGGCGCGAGCGGCGCTGAGGTCAGGTCAGCGGCGGAATACTGGCCGCACCGGTCGTCCGCCCAGCCACGGGGTGGGGTCGGCGGCATCGAGGGCCTTCCGGTACACCGCGCATGCCTGGGCCACGACGTCGACGGTGTGATCGATGTCGGCGTCGCTGAGCGCGCTGCTCACCACGAACGACGGGGCGAGCACCCCGCCCGCGAGGAGCCGGCGCAGGAACAGGGTGCGGTATTCCTGCGACGGCCGCCCGTTCTCGTCGAGGGTGGCGAAGACCAGGTTGCTGGCCCGGCCCCGGACGACGATGTGCTCGCCGACGCCCGTGGCGGCCGCGGCGGCGCGGACACCGGCGGCCAACTTCTCGCCGAGCGTGTGCAGCCGCGCGGTGACGCCCTCTTCGGCGTAGGTGGTCTGCACGGCCATCGCGGCGGCCAGCGAGTGTGTTTCCGCACCGTGCGTGGTGGACAGCAGGAACACCCGGTCGCCGGAGTGACGCAAGCCCCCCAGCTCCATCAGTTCGCGGCGCCCGGCCAGCGCGGAGACGGCGAATCCGTTGCCCAGCGCCTTGCCGAACGTGGAGAGGTCGGGAACGACGCCGTACAGGCCCTGGGCGCCCGCCTCGGACCAGCGGAAGCCGGTGATCATCTCGTCGAAGATCAGTACGCAGCCGTGCCGGTCGGCCAGTTCGCGCAGGCCGGTGAGATACCCGGGGGGAGGCTCGGTGTGGGTGGCGGGTTCGAGGATCAGGCAGGCGATCTCGTCCTGATACCGGGTGAGCAGTTCTTCCGTGGCGGCCAGGTCCCCGTAGGGGAAGGACACGGTCAGCTCGTTGGTGGCCGCCGGAATGCCGGCGGACATCGGCGTGGTGCCGATGAACCAGTCGTCGACGGAGAAGAACGGATGGTCGGCGCAGATGGCCACCCGCGGGCGCCCGGTGGCGGCGCGGGCGAGGCGCACCGCGGCGGTGGTGGCGTCGGAGCCGTTCTTCGCGAACTTCACCATCTCGGCGGTCGGCACCGTGGCCAGGAAGCGTTCCGCGGCTTCGACCTCCACGATGGACGGCCGGACGAAGTTGCTGCCGCGGTCGATCTCCCGCCGCACCGCCTCGGTCACGCGTGGGTGGGCGTGGCCGAGGCTGACCGACCGCAGGCCGGAGCCGTACTCGATGTAGCGGTTGCCGTCGATGTCCCATACGTGGGCGCCGCGGCCGTGGCTGATGACCGGGGCCAGGTCCTCGGGGTACTGGTCGTCGCCCTTGGCGTAGGTGTGCGCGCCGCCGGGGATCAGGGCGTGCAGCCGCTCGTTCGCCGTCCGCGACCGGGGCAGGAGGAGCTCCGTGGTCTGCTCGGTGTGTTCGGTGTCCAAGCCGGCTTCACCCTTCCTTGTGCTTCAGGACCTCGGCGAGGCTCGGTGCCTCCCGGTCCCGCTGGGACATCGAGGTGACCGGCAGTGGCCAGGGTATGGCGAGCTCGGGGTCGTCGAAGGCGATCGTCACGTCCTCGGCCGGGTCGTGCGGGCGGTCGATGCGGTACGAGGTGTCGGCGGTGTCGGTCAGCGCCTGGAAACCGTGGGCGCAGCCCGCCGGGATGTACAGGGTCCTCTGCGTCTCGCCGGACAGTTCGAAGAAGGCCCGGCCCCGGTAGGTCGGCGAGCCCGGGCGCAGGTCCACGACGACGTCGAAGATCTGCCCGTACGAGCACCGCACCAGCTTGGCCTCGCCGGCGCCGGAGCGCAGGTGGAGGCCGCGCAGCACGCCCCGGACCGAGCGGGAGACGCTGTCCTGGACGAAGGCGTGCGGGTCGAGGCCCACCGAGCGGATCACCTCGGCGTCGAAGGTGCGGCAGAAGAAGCCGCGTTCGTCGGCGTACGGCGTCGGCTCGAACAGGTACGCGCCGGTGATCTCCGGGATTTCGGTCGCTTTCATGGAGCCTTCCGTGGGACGTGGGCGTGGTCGTTCGCCGGGAACAGGGTCGTGGTCAAGGCGGTGAATTGGGAAGCGAGTTGTTGTGCGGCGACCCGGTTTCGCTCGGTGAGGGTCTGCCGTAGCTCCGCCGATCGCTTCTCCAGCGCCCGGAACTGCTCGAGCAGCCGGTCGGCGTCGACCTCGCGCGCCGGGTGGCAGAACGCGCCGAGGCCCATCCGGTCCATGAGCGCGTCGCTCTTGGCCGCGTAGCTGAGGGCGAGCACCGGGGTGCCGGTCTTCAGCGCGCAGATCAGGTTGTGGTAGCGGACGGCCACCACGGTGTCGGCGGCCGCCATCTCGTTCATCAGGTCGGCCAGTGAGGCCGGTTCGGCGGCGGTGACCAGCGGCGAGTCGACCGCGTCGAGGATCGCCTCGACCACCGCCACGTCGCACTGGTCGCCGGTGAGGAGCCGGACCGGTCTGCCCTCCTCGACCAGCGTGCGGACGAACCGGATCGTGCCGTCGAGGTAGCGCCGGTGGATCTCGTCGGCCCGGGCGCGGTCGTCGTTGCCGCCATGGAAGTCCATGACGCCGAGGCAGACCAGGCCCGGCGGGCCCGTGGGCGCGTTCGCCTGCGGCGTCGGCAGGGAGAAGGCGAGGTCGGGGTAGACCTCGTCGCGCGCGGTGTCCACGCCCATGGCCCGCATCGCGTCACGGCTCTGCGCGTCCCGGTAGGAGCGGTACGCGGCCAGCCGCGCCGACCAGCGCACCAGGGCCCGGGTGGGCCGGTTGCGGATCTCGGCGGCACCGACGCTGACCAGCGCGACCCGGGTGCCGAGCAGCCGGCCACTCGCGCAGAGCAGGAACAGCGCGTACGGGAAGCCCCACGGCCGCAGCGGCAGCGTGGCCTCCAGGACGCCCATGCCCGGCACGATCACCACGTCGTGCCGGCGCACCCAGGCGGCGGTGCGGAAGACGTCGACCAGTTTGCCCAGGCCCTTGCCCGCGATCGCGCCCGCACGTGACGCGGTCCGGTACTCCGCGCGGTTCCAGTGCAGCCGCGTCGCGGGGATCCCGAACCGGGCCGTCACCGCCTCGGGGCCGCCGCACAGCGCGTCCACGGCCGCCTCCGGGTGCTCGGCGCGGAGGTATCCGAGGACGGCCTCGAGTGATCCGTCGTTGCCGAGGTTGCCGGAGCCCAGGAGGCCGAACACCCCCACACGTGTCGCCGTCCTCATGCCCGCCTCCCCTCACGGCCGGCCACGAGGGCGTCGACGGAGACGGTGAGCGCGGCCGGGTCGACGGGTGCACGGTCCTCGACCCGCTCACCGGCACCCGGCCGGACCCGGCTGGTCATCCATGCGGCCAGGTGGCGGTAGCAGGCGCGGCGGTCGGCCGGGGACAACGGCGCCCTCCGGATCGCCGAGGCGAAGCCCCAGATGTACTCGCCGAGCAGCCGGGGCGTCGGGTGCAGCGGGCCCGCCCGGCGCGGGTCCAGGTTCACGCAGCGGGCGCGCTTGGAGGGGTTGGCCCGCTCGGCGCGGGTGGGGTGGTCGCGGCGGAAGTACAGCAGCTCCGGCACCTGGTGGAAGCGCCCGTGCAGGGTGATCTCGGCGACGAACGTGCGGTCCGCGTGGTGGTAGCTGTCGAGCGGCTTGACCCGGCGCAGCATGTCGGCCCGCATCACGCCGTAGAAGTCGTCGCCGCCCGGCTCGAACAGCAGGCTGCGGAAGCGCTCCGGCGGGCGTGGTGAGTCGGTGGCGAGCGTGTATTCGTAGGGGACCTTCACCTGGCCGTCGCCGTCGATGACCGCCTGGTCGGCGTGGGCGAGGATCACGTCGGGCTGCTCGTCCAGCGCCTCGACGCAGCGCCGCAGCAGGTCGCGGGCGTACAGGTCGTCGTGCGAGGCCCACTTGAACAGCTCGCCGCGGCACTGGGTGAACACGTAATTGTGGTTCGGCGTGGCGCCGACGTTCCGGAGCAGCCGGATGTACCGGATGCGGGAGTCCTGCGCGGCGTACTTGCGGCAGATGTCCTCGGTTCCGTCGGTCGAGGCGTTGTCGGAGATGACCAGCTCGAAGTCCTCGTAGGTCTGTCCGAGCAGGGCGTCGAGCGACTCGGCGAGGTACTCCTCGCCGTTGTACACGGGCAGGCCGATGCTCAGCCTGGGATGGGCGGTCATGGCGTCCTCACTTCGGGAACGGAGTTGTGGTCGCGCTCGCGCAGGGCGGACCGCAGGTGCAGCCACCACACGGCCGAGCCGCTGACGGTCGCGGCGGCGACGCCCCAGGCCGAGCCGACCGTGTCGGCGACGGCCGCGCCGCCGAGCCCGCCGCCGACGTAGCAGGCGGAGGCGAACAGCTGGCAGCGCAGGCTGCGCCGGGCGGCGCCGAGCGCGCGCAGCCCGGCCGCCGCGCCGGTGCCGAGGCCCGCGCCCGCGACACTGAAGGTGATCGCCGCGATGAGCTGCGAGGCGGAGTGCCAGACGTCGCCGAGCACCAGATCGCCGAACCGGTTCGGCAGCAGGAGCAGCGACCCGCCCCACAGCAGCGCGGCGGCGGCCTGTCCGCCGCCCAGCAGGAGACAGAACGTGCCGAGGCGGTGCGGGGACTGCCGCAGCACCCGTGCCGCCTCCGGGACGGTGACCAGCGAAAGGCCCATCAGTACGGCGAGGAAGGGGCCCATCAGGAGCTCGGCACCCCGCACCGCGCCCACCGCCCCGACCCCGGCGATCGCGCCGAGCCCGTAGGCCCGCAGCTGGCTGGCGCCGCTGAGGCTGACGTTCTCGACCAGGTACCGGTAGCCGAGATCGCGCTGCTCGCGCAGCCACCCGCGTGCCTCGGTCATCCGGGGCCGGATTCCGGACTGGAGGCAGCCGTACGCGGCGGCCACCGCGGCGGACGCGCCCCAGGCCAGCACGAAGGCGGCCACGCTGCCCACGTGGGCCGCCACCACCATGGCCGGGACGAGTGCCACGCACCACACGACGTCGTTGAGGAAGGCCTTGCGCCCGGCGCCGGCGGCGAAGAACGAGAACCGCCAGGCGTCCTGCAGCAGCAGCCCCGGCAGCATGACGCCCAGGCAGACGAACGCGGGCCCCAGCCGACCGCCGAGCGCCAGTCCGGCCGCCAGGGACAGCGCCCCTATGGCGGTACCGACACCGAGTGCCGTACCCGTCGAACGGGCCACCGCCCCGCGCCAGTTCGCTTCCGGCACGCCGCTGAAGCGCACCACGAGCGGGTCGGTGGACAGGCCGCGCGAGACATTGAGCACCACGCCGTAGGTCACCCAGGCCAGGCTGAACACGCCGAACGCGGTCACTCCCAGCGAGCGGGCCACGTAGATGCCCACCACGAAGTTGCTGATGCTGGAGGCCGCCTGGTCGGCCAGTCCCCACGACAGCCGGCCGACCAGGGCCCGCCTGGCGGATCCGGCCGGTCGCGCCGTGGTCTGCGCGCTCTCCCCCTCGACGGGCATCGACGTCATGTCTTGATCAACCCGGCCTCGTGCAGGGCACCGGCCGCGTCGGCGACGGTGTCGAACGGCAGCCCGGACCGCTCGGCGACGTCGAGCAGACTGTGCTCGCCGTCGGAGAGGTTGAGCACCCAGAGCATGGCCATCTGGGCCTGCTTGGTGTCGCTGCGGCCGCCGAGCGCGTCGTACAACCCGCGCCGCCCCAACTGCGGTTCGCCGTACGGGCTGAGGTTGACGTACTGACGGTTGCGGTCCAGGACGCCGAACGCCTCGCGGCAGACCGCGAGGGTGTCCGCCATCGCCTCCGGGGAGACGAAGTCCAGGTTGTCCGCCGAGGTGTGATACTCGGGGTAACCGGCGTACGGGGTCCGGGTGAGCGAGCCGACGCCGAGGTTGAACCCGGGCGAGCAGTACTGCCGTTCGTCGTAGCCGTACGGAGTGAACTCGGTGACGTGGTGCGGCCGTTCGGATGCGGTCAGGACGTGCTGCATCACCCGGTCGATCTCCGCGTCTCCGCGTCTGCTCTGCTTGTACGTCAACTGGCCCGGGTCGCCGGCGCAGGCCAGCACGACGCCGTGTTTGACCCGCTCCACCCGCTCCGCGTTGCGGGCCAGCCAGGTGATCGCCCCGATGGTGCCGGGCGCGAAGATGAACCGGTAGGTGTAGTACGGCGTCCGCTGCGCCAGCGCCCGCGCCAGGAACGTCGCCACCGCGACACCGGCCATGTTGTCGTTGGCCAGCGACGGGTGGCAGACGTGGCAGGAGACGATCACCTCGTCGGCCACCTGCCCGGGGACGACGTGCTCGGCGTAGGTGAGGTGGCCGTCGGCGAGGGTGGAGTCGATGACCACCTCGTACTCGCCGTCCGGCATCGCGTCCAAGGTGTCCTGGGCCAGGCAGAAGCCCCACTCCGGCTTGTAGTAGCTGGTGCGGTACGGCACCCAGGACGGCTGTTCGGGCAGGGTGTGCAGGTGCGGGCGCAGCTCGGCCAGCGGCATCGTCGCCGACACCGGCACGCTGTAGCCGAGCACGTGCAGGCTGGACTCGGCGAAGTCGACGACCCGGTGGCCGGTGCTGTCGGCGATGTACGCGTCGCGGATGTTCCACTCCTGCGGCACCGTCCAGTCGAGCACCTGGGTCCCGGTCGGTACCTCGTGCACCTGCAGCGGAATGTACTCGCCGACGATGTCCAGGGTGGTGCGCACACCGTCGCCGGTGATGCTCCGGCAGAGCGGGTACAGCCGCTCCACCAGGGCGTGCATCTCTTCGCCGGGCTGGGTCATCGGCGCCACCGCAGGGTGCCGTCGACGGTGCCGGCGTCGGAGGCCGCGCGCAGCACGGCGAGGCGGGTGAAGCGCTGCTCGAAGTCCTCCCGGGTCAGCCCGTGGTTCCGGTAGGCGTCGGCGAGTTCGAGCGCGCCCTGTTTCACCGTCCACTCGCAGTCGAAGCCGGGTATCGCGGCGCGGAAGCGGGAGAAGTCCACCCGGTACGACCGCGGATCGGCACCGGTCTCCCCGGTGATCACCACCTTGGCGCCGGCCACCGCCTCGGCGACCTGCCCGGCGATCTCTGCGACCGTGACGTTGTTGGTCTCGCTGCCGATGTTGAACGCCCGGTCGTGCACCGCTTCGCGGGGCGCGGTCAGCGCGGCCGTGAAGGCCCGTGCGATGTCGGCGGCGTGCACCAGCGGCCGCCAGGGGGTGCCGTCGGAGAGCACCAGCACCTCGCCGGACAGCAGGGCGTGGCCCACCAGGTTGTTCAGCACGATGTCGGCACGCAGCCGGGGCGAGTAGCCGAAGGCGGTGGCGTTGCGCATGAACACCGGGCTGAAGTCGCCGTCGGCCAGGTCGTGCAGGTCGTCCTCCACCCGCACCTTGGACTCCGCGTACGGCGTCACCGGGCGCAGCGGGGCGTCCTCGGCCACCAGGTCCTCGCCGCCGGCGGCGCCGTAGACCGAGCAGGTCGACGCGTACAGGAAGCGCCGCACTCCGGCGTCGCGGGCCAGCCGGGCCAGCCGCACGGAGGCGTGGTGGTTGATGTCGTGGGTGAGCTGCGGCGCCAGTGATCCCAGCGGGTCGTTGGAGAGGGCGGCCAGGTGGATCACGGCGTCGACCCCGGCCACGTGTTCGGCCGTGACGTCGCGCAGGTCCACCCGATGTCCCCGCGGGTCCGCGGGAGCCGGGCCCAGCACGCAGTCGGCGAACAGGCCGGAGTCGAGGCCGACGACCTCGTGCCCGGCGGCGGCGAGGACCGGGGCCATGACGGTTCCCAGGTAGCCCTGGTGTCCGGTCAGCAGTACGCGCATGGTTCAACCCCCCAGGTTGAGCGTGAGTTTGGTGACGGCGAACGCTTCGGCGTAAGCCTCGTGGCATTCGATGCCGCGGATCCGCGCGAGGCCGAGGAAGGCCTCCCGGTCGTACCAGGGCCGGTGCCGCTGCGAGGGGTAGTGCTCCTGCAGCAGCCGCACCTTCTGTTCGGCGATCTCCGTCGACAGTGGCTGGTACGCCGCGGGGCGGCCGAGGTCGCCGTCCCACTTGACGATCTCGTAGCCGAGGACGAGGTGGTCGCGGAAGGCGGTGGGTATCAGCCGCGCCAGGCCGCGGTGGTCCTGGTGCGCGTCGTCGGTGCGTGGGGCCAGGATCAGATCCGGGTCGGTCCGCGCGCGCAGTTCCTCGAGGGCGGCCTTGGCCTCTTCCCAGTGCGCGGGCAGATGGCCGTCCGGCAGCTTGTGCACGGTAAGCCGCAGGTCGGCGCCGGGGCAGAAGGCGGCGAGCGCGGCCCGCTCCTCCTGCTCGCGTTCGCCACCGCCGCCGGAGAGGACCAGCGCGTCGATTCGGAGACCGGGCCGCGCGAGGCACATGGCGAGCAGTGTGCCGCCGGCGCCGATGGCGATGTCGTCGCAGTGCGCGCCCACGGCGACGATCCGCTCCGGGGGCCCTGCCCCGAGCCGGATCACGCGCCCACCCCGGCGTTGTCCCGTTCCCACACGGCCCAGGGCCGGTCGCCCCGGGCGTAGGCGGCGTCGAGGGCGGCCCGCTCCTTGACGGTGTCGGTCGGCTTCCAGAAGCCGCGGTGCTGGTGCGCCACCAGACGGCCTTGCTTGGCCAGTTGGGCGCATCCGTCGGCGACCAGGTCGCCGTTTTCCGGGATGTGGTCGAAGACCTCCTGGCGGAGCACGAAGTAGCCGCCGTTCTCCCACAGCGGCAGTTCGCTCACCGCGGTGATGCCGCCCACCAGGCCGTCCTCGCCCAACTCCACGCAGTGGAAGGAGGACTGCGGCGGCACCACCATCATCGACGCACCGGCGTCGCGTGCGGCGAACCGGTCGATCATCTCCGGCAGCGGGGCGTCGGTGAGGACGTCGGCGTAGTTGGCGAGGAACATCTCGTCGCCGTCCAGGTGGTGGCGCACCCGGCGCAGCCGCTCCCCGATCGGCGACTCGACGCCGGTCTGCACGAACGTGATCGTCCAGTCCGAGATGTCGGTGGACAGCAGCTCGGTCCGCCCGCCTCGCAGTACGAAGTCGTTGGACGTCGTCTCCTCGTAGTTGAGGAAGAAGTCCTTGATGTGGTGGGCCCCGTATCCGAGGCACAGGATGAACTCCGTGTGCCCGAAGTGCGCGTAGTAGCGCATGACGTGCCAGATCAGCGGCCTGGGGCCGACCATCGCCATCGGCTTGGGCACGTCGTCCGCGGCACCGCTGCGCATCCGCATCCCGTAACCGCCGCAGAACAGAACGACCTTCATGCTGTGCCCTTTCACTACGCGGCCTCGACAATGCTCAGTTCCGGGATGGGAAAGACCAGCCGGCCGCCCCAGTCGTGTACGAAGGACAGCTGCTCGACCAGTTCGGCCCGCAGGTTCCACGGGAGGACGAGCACGTAGTCCGGCTTGTCTTCGGCTATCCGCTCGGGCGGCAGGATCGGGATGCGGGTGCCCGGGGTGTACCTGCCGTGCTTGTAGGGGTTGCGGTCGACCGTGTACGGGAGCAGGTCGGGCCGGATGCCACAGTGGTTGAGCAGGGTGTTGCCCTTGCCCGGGGCGCCGTAGCCGACGACCTTCTCGCCGCGCTCGGCCGCTGTGATGAGGAACCGCAGCAGATCCCGGCGCACCTTGGCCACCCGGGCGGAGAACTCGGTGTACCCGGACAGCTCCTGCAGCCCGGCGGCCTTCTCCCGGGCCAGTACGTCAGCCACGTGCTGCGTCGGCTCGCCGGCCGCCTCGGTGGGCCGGGCCCACAGCCGGATGGAGCCGCCGTGCGTGGGCAGCAGCTCGACGTCCACGAGCGTGAGTCCGCCGCTCGCCAGCGCCCGGATCGCGGAGGCGACCGTGTAGTACTGGAAGTGCTCGTGGTAGATCGTGTCGTACTGGTTCTCCTCGATCAGGGTCAGCAGGTGCTGCACCTCGATGGAGACCCAGCCGTCGTCGGCGACCAGGGCGCGCAGCCCCTGGGTGAAGCCGACCACGTCGGGGATGTGCGCGTACACGTTGTTGGCCACGACCAGGTTCGCCGGGCCGTGCTCGGCGCGGACGGCCGCGCCGGTGTTGGGGGACAGGAACTCCGTGAGCGTGGGCACCCCCGCGTCCCGCGCCGCGGCGCCGACGTTCACCGACGGCTCGATGCCGAGGCAGCGGATCCCCCGGTCCACCACGTGTCGCAGCAGGTATCCGTCGTTGCTCGCGACCTCGACGACGAAGGCGTCGGCGCCGAGACCGAGGCGCGCCGCGGCGTCGGTGACGAACGTGCGCGCGTGCTCCACCCAGGACGTCGAGTACGAGGAGAAGTACGCGTACTCCTTGAACGTCTCCTCCGGCGTGATCAGTGGCGGGATCTGCGCCAGCCAGCAATCGGTGCAGACCCGCAGGTGCAGCGGGTACGCAGGTTCCGGCTGGTCCAGTTGGTCCGCGGCGAGAAAGCTCTCACATGGTGGCGTCGCCCCGAGGTCGACCACGCTCGCCATCGCTTCCGAGCCGCACAGTCGGCATCGTGTCATCTACTGTCCCCATCCCCCCTGCTCGGGCGGGAGTCCCCGCCGCGAGTCAGTGCTGACCGACCCGCGATCGCGGTGCGGTACTCCTCCACCAGGCGCTCCAGCCCGACGGCCGGGCTGAAGCCCTGTTCGTAACGGCGCCGGGCCGCCCGGCCCATCTCCCGGCCCAGGGCCGGCTCGGCCGTGATCCGGCGTATGCGGGCCGCGAGCGAGGCGGTCTCGCCCGGCCGGTGCAGCAGCCCGGTCACGCCGTCCTCGACGAGTTCGACGAAGGCGCCGTGGCCGGCGGCGACGACCGGCACCCCGGCCGCCATCGCCTCCACGACCACCAGGCCGAACGCCTCCAGCCACGTCGAGGGAGCCACCACGGCGATTGATCGCGCGATGGTCTCGGCGCACTCCGCCGGGTCCAGCAGGCCGACGAACGCCACGTCGTCCCGGCCCGCCGCCCAGGCGGTCACCTCTGCCTCCAATGGCCCCGCGCCGGCGATCACGAGCGGTGCGCCCACACCGCCGTCCGCCGCGAGCTCGTCCCACGCGGCCATGAGCAGCGTTACGCCCTTGGCCTCCGCGAGCCGGCCGAGATAGAGCAGATGCTCTCCCCCGCCCTCTCGGCGGGCGCCCGGGTCGGGCACGAAGTTGTGCTTCACCGCCAGCCGCTCGGCCGGCATACCGGCCCGCACCAGGACGTCGCGCTGCGCCGCGGAGATGCAGAAGAACCGCTCCACGCCGGACCACCATCGCCGCCGGTTGGCCGACAGGCTGACCGCAAGCGGCACCGTCGCCAGGCGGGAGCCGCGGTAGCAGCCGTGCCGGACGGCGGGCAGCGGCGCCGCCGACCCGACGCACTCGGTGCACGGCCGGCCGTCCCGCTGCAGCGTGCCGGGCGGGCACACCTGGGTGTAGTTGTGCAGCGTGGCGACGGCGGGCACGCCGGCGTCTGCGCAGGCGGCGAGCACCGCGGGCGACAGGAGCGGGAAGACGTTGTGGACGTGGACCACGTCCGGCCGCTCGGTGCGCAGCCGGGCGGCCAGCTCCGCGCGGACCGCCGGGTTCCAGGGCACCCGCAGGGGCACCGCGGCCTTGGCGAGGAGGGACATGGCGGCGATGTCGTCGCTGCGCCGCTCGAACACCTCGACCCGGTGGCCGGCCGCGCGCAGCAGCTCCACCTCCTGGTCGACGACCTTGTTCTCCCCGCTCGGCTGCGCCGAGGCGTAGCGGTTGTGTACTACCAGCACACGCATGTCGTGCATGCTCAAGGAACCTCCGTTCGAGCCCGGGCCCAGCGCGGGATGTGTCGTCGGGCGACGTCGGGCGTCGCGAGAGGGGCGGCCTCAGCAGGCGCCACCAGCAGCGAGGCGGCCAGGGCCAGGTGCAGCAGATACGGCGAGGCGTCGCCGAGACCGGCCTCGGTGTACGACGCGATCGCGCAGTAGCTGATCAGGAAGATCGCGCAGGCCCTCTGCAGCGATGGTGGCCGCAGCAACGCGACGCCGCCCAGCACGATGATGATCGCCGCGACCAGGGTGACGCCGGCCAGACCCTGCTCGTTGTAGACGGCCAGCCAGCTGTTGTCGATCGGCAGCCCGCCGAACGACTTGTCGCCCAGGCCCACGCCGAACAGCTTCTCCTCCGCCGTCCGTGGCGCGGCCAGCAGGGCGTCCCAGACCTTGGCCCGGCCGGTGAGGCTGGAGAAGTTCTCCTTGGTCTGTCCGCGCAGGAACCACGCCTGGAGCACGGAGGCGAACCCCACCGCGGCCACCGTGGCGCACAGCACCGCCCAGGTGAAGAAGCGGCGGGCCGCGCCGCTGGTGAGGAGGAGCGAGCCGATCGCCAACGCCAGGCCGGCGAACAGGCCGAGGGTGGCCGTCCGGGTATGGGTCAGCGCGAGCAGGACGAGTGACGGCACGATGACCAGCGCCGCGCTCGTCCTGTCGGTCCGGCGGCCCAGGACGAGCAGCACGGTGAGCCCGATGATCACCGCGGCGTACTGTCCGATCTGCGGCGGGGTGAGCGGCCACAGCGCGCCGACCAGCCGCCCGCCGTAGAGGTCGGGCAGGGCCGCGCCCGGTGAGATGAGCAGGCCGGCGGCCACCGAGCCGAGCACCGCGAAGTACATCCGGATGTGGTGCCGGACGAACGTCAGGCCGCCGTCCCACCAGCGGCTGAGCAGCCACAGTGTGCCGACGAAGAGGGCCAGCCGGAAGCAGCGGAACAGCGCGCCGAACCCGGACTCCAGGTGTGCGCTGGAGATCACGCTCGTCACCAGGAGCAGGGTGAGCAGGAACACGTACGCACTGGCCCGGATGCGCAGCCGTGGATTGACCGCGAGCGCCAGTGCGAACGCGGCGACCAGCGCGCCCATGGTGGCCATCTGGATGAGGGAGCGGGGCAGCGGGACGATGGTCTTCGCCCCGGCGGAGCCGAGGGTGTTGAGGACCAGCAGCCCCCAGACCGTCCCGACGATCTTCGGTGTGTGACCCCCGCCCATCTCAACCGCCGTCCCGTGCGCGGAGGGTGCTGCCCGCGTCCTGCTGGTACGGCGTGACCTGCCACTGCCCGAAGTCGAGCACCCGGCTCGGGTCGTGGGCGACGAACTTCCATGGTCCGATGTAGACGTTGTCGTGCCAGCGGTTGTGCTGCTTGGTGGTGATCGCCTCGGCCACCCCTTCGCCCTGGTACGGCGACCAGTCCGGATAGGTGCCGTAGTTGGCCAGCATCGCCATGCGGTCGCACTTCACCGTGCAGGTGACGACGGACGTGTCCAGCACGAAGCGGTTGTCGTGGATGTCCACCCGCTGGGTCTTCCAGCGGCAGTCGGCGTAGAGCGGTGCGGTGGCGATGGCCGGTCTCGCGCAGCGGCCGGTGTCCCGGACCAGCAAGGTGCAGTCACCGGAGGAGGTGTTGGCCGGGCTGTTGCAGAACCGGTCGGCGTTTTCCCACAGGGTGATCCCGGACCAGTTGTTCTCCAGCGCGTTCCGGTAGATCTCGATCTTGTCGGTGCGGGCTTTGATCCGTGGTTCGCCACCGGATTCGGACAGGTAGATGGTCGCGAGCGGGAAGCTGTCGCCGCGGTCGGCTGCCTTGCGGCCCTCGACCCAGTTGTTCCGCCGGATCGTGTTCTTGCGGATGACGGCGTTGTAGCTGGTCTCGTAGATCAGCGCGGCACCGTCGTTGGCCTCGAGCACGTTGTCCTCGATGCGGAAGTCGTTGTTGTTGGTGTCCGCCCACAGTCCGGTGCCACGGTTGTCGTGCACCCAGTTGCCGCGTACGTCGGCCCCGTTGACGGCCCAGAACTTGATGCCTCCGGTGCAGCCGCAGCCCTTGCGCCGCCGCTCCCAGTCGTCGGTGTTGTTGCCCACGATCTCGTTGCCCTCGACCACCAGGCCGCTGATACGGCCGGTGGTCTTGTACGCGTTCATGCCGTACTGGCCGTTGCCGCGCAGGCAGCTGGCGCGGACCCGCTGGCGGGCGCCGGCCATCAGCCCGGCACCGGAGTTGTCCTGGATGGTCGCGTGCTCGATCACCCACCCGTCGGCCGAGTCATGGTTGACCACGCCCTCGTTCTGCGGCGCGACGAATCCCCGCACGGTCAGGTAGCGGATGGTGACGTCGCGGGCGGTGCCGCCGAACGCGTACTGGTTGGTCTTCCGGCCGTCGAGCACCGCACCCGGCGCGCCGAGGTAGGTGTCCCCCTTCTTGGGGATGACCTGGGCGTAGCGGTCCGGCTGGAGCCTGTGCTTGCCCGGCCGAAGCCAGAACGTGGTGTGCGGGGGGCTGCTCTTGGTCTTCGCGGCCAGGTCACCGGCCACCGCGGGGTCGACCGTCACCGCGCCCGCCGGCGCCTTCGCCGGCCCGGGCGTGGGCTTGGCGCACACCCGGGCCAGCGACGTGGACCGCGCCCCGGGCGTGGTGGGCACGGCGGTCGGGTTCGCACCGGCGCCCGACGTGTTCACACAGCCGGTCGCCGCCAGCACAGCCACCAGCGCCGGCGGTAACGCCCACGTCCGCCACTTGATCACCACGCCTCCCCCCTCTAGCCGTGGAACCTGAGTACGGTGGTGAACCCCCGCACGCCGTCGGCGAAGCCGGTGCCGACCAGCGTGGTGGTGGGTTCCTTGCGTCCGAAGCCGGCGGAGTACCAGCCCAGCGGCGGATCGGTCTCGCCGCGGTGTGCCCGCCAGGTCAGCTGCCCGGGCAGGTCGAGTACGGCGGAGCGGTCCTCGCCGTCCCGGGTCCAGGTGAGCCGTGCCCGGTGGTCCACCAGGTCCGCGGCGATCGTCGGGCCGAGGTGGAACGCCAGGCGTACGGCACGGCGCGGGCCGCGCACCTCGTCGACCACCCTCAGCTCCTGGCTCGCGGCCGTCAGCTCCACCCGGCGGCGGTGCACGGAGCCCTGGTAGCCGTCGTGCTCGGCACACCAGCGGGCCACGCCGTCGCCGGATGGGTCGGCGACCAGGACGCGGCTCTCGGCATGCCGGGTCCACAGGAACGGGCCGCCGGAGACGGACTGGTCATCGCCGTCGAGTTGGAGGGTGTTGTGGCCGAGGGTCGACCGGAAGTACTGCCGCCACTCGGGCTGCCCGTGGTAGCAGTACGTCCCCGGGTCGGCGAGTACGTCGACTCCGTCGTGCCGGACCTCCACGGACAGGGCGTCCGCGTGGGCGTGCGCGGCGATGGACAGGAAGCCGTGCGGACCACCGTCGCAGCGGCACCAGATCTCCTGCGGACCGCGCAGGATGGTGAGCCCCGCGTCGGCGAAGTGGCCCGGTCGGCTCCGAGGGCGGGCCACGGACGGTTCAGTGGGTTTGATGAACGCGGCCAGCAGCGGGGTGCGCACATCGGTTCCGGTCACCGCCGGCCACCAGGCGAGGCGGCCGAACGCGGCGTCCCCGGTGGCCAGCAGCGAGCCCCAGCGGTCGGTGCCCGCGCCGTCCACGACCAGGCCGTACCCGTCGTCGGCGTCCCCCTGGCGCGGTGGCCGCAGCCGGCCGTCCACGATGGCCGCGAGCGCGTCGGTCATCCGCAGCAGCACCAGGCGGACCGTCGCGGGGACCGGCACGCCGGCGGCGTCCGCCTCGGCCACCGCGGCGAGACCCAGCTCCAGCACCAGTCCGTGATACTCGGTGGCCAGTTCGCGGTTGAGGCCGGAGCCGAAGGTGTTGCCGCGCAGATGCCGCTCCAGCGACCGCAGCGCGTCGGTGCGCCAGCGCGCCGAGGTGGGGAACCAACCGAACGCGCAGGCCGCGGCGAACTGCCCGGCGGCCTCGGCGATGACGTGGTTGTTCGCCGAAGACCCCCGGCTCGGGAAGGCGGCCAGCCAGCGCTGGTGGTGCCAGATCTGGTTCAGCGCCACCGGGTTGTCCTCGAACAGCCCGGCCGCGCCCGGCCAGCCGTCGAGGAGCCGGCGGATCCACACCCAGGACAGCAGCCGGATCCCCAGCTCGATGCCGCTGGTCCAGTGCACTCCGCGCAGCGGCGCGTTGGCCGCCCACCACGACCGCAGGTGTTCGGCCACGCGCTCGGCGTACCGCTCGTCCCCGGTGATCGCGTAGGCGGCGGCGAGCTGGGTGAGGTACTGGTGCCGGGACGGCTCCCAGATCTGCTTGATGTCCCCGACCGCGTCCTCGTCGCGGTACGGCACGTCGAAGGCGTAGCCCGACGGGGCCCGGCGCCCGGTCTTGGGGTCGTACCACCAGTCCGGGTCGGCCAGGTCGTCGCGGTCCACCCCGAAGTACTCGGCGTGCCCGGACATCAGCCGGTCCGCCTCGGCGATGAGGCGTTTCGCGGCGTCCGGTGGCACCGCGGCGATCGCCCCCGCGGGCAGTGCGGCGGTGAACCGGGCGCCGGTCACGCTCGGGCAGTCCGGCGGCGCCGACCGCCACCGCCGCCTGCGCACCGCGTCGCCCACCCGGCCGCCGACCTCCCGCGGTCCCATCCGGGACAGCCGCCGCAGGTACCAGCCCGCGCTCATGGTCACAGGGCCCTCGCCAACGCCACCGGCGCACCGCCGGCCAGGCCGGCCCGTACGGCGAGGGTGGCCGCCGTGGTGGCGGCCAGCGACTGCAGCGGCACCGGCATCGGCCCGCCGGTCCGCACGGCCTTGATGAACGCGGCCAGCTCGGCGTTCTGGCCCTTGTCGCGGGCCTTGGGCAGCCGCGAACTGACCCACCGGCCGCGGCGGCCGTCGTACACGGTGGCGCGGACGAAGTCATCCAGCCGCAGCACCTTGCCGTCCGCGATCAGGTCCAGCGTCTCTTTCGGGAAGCCGGGCGCGCCGGTGGTGACGTAAGCGATGGTGGCGGTGGAGCCGTCCGGGTAGCGCAGCACGACCTGCAGGTCCTCGTTGCCGGACGTGGCGACCGCGTACACCGAGACCGGGTCGGCCCCGAGCAGCCAGCTCGCGGTGTCGATGAAGTGTCCGCCCTCGCCGGCGAACCGCGATCCCTCGGTGCCCTGCTGGAGGTACCAGCTGCCGTGGTCGAGGGGACCTGCGTTGACCAGGTAGCGGAGGCTCGCCGGTCCGGTGCGGGAGCCGAACCGCTTTCCGGCCTCCTGCAGCAGCGGCGCGAACCGGCGGTTGAATCCCACTTGCAGCCGGTCGTTGCCGGACTCCTCCACCGCCGCGAGGACGCCGGCCAGCTCGTCCTCGGTGAGGGCCAGGGGCTTCTCCACGAACACCGCCTTGCCGGCCCGCAGCGCCCTCATGGTCAGTTCGGCGTGGGAGCTGTGGCGGGTGACGACGAACACCGCGTCGATGGACGGGTCGCCGAGCACGGCGTCGAGATCGGTGGTCGCCTCGGCGAAGCCGAACTTGCGCTTGGCGTTGGCCGCGGACAGCGCCGTGGTGGTGACGACGGTGGACAGTTCGACGCCGTCGCGCCGTTCGAGGTGCGGCAGCAGCATCGACGTCGCGTAGTTGCCCGCGCCGACGAATGCCAGCCGCACCGACGCGTTGGCGAGCCGGGCCGGGGTGGACGCTTTGCCGCCGCGTCGCACCGCGGGCACGGCCACCGCCGGGGTCCCCGTTTCCACGGCTCGGCCGGGGTGGCCGGGGTACCGGAACAGCACGGCCACGGCCTTCAGGTCGCCGTCCTTCAGGCGCTGGTACGTCTCGACGGCGTCATCGAAGTCGGCTATGTGGGAGACCAGGGGCTCCACGTCGACGCTGCCACGGGCGAGGAGATCGAGGAAGCACGCCAGGTTGCGGCGCTCGGTCCAGCGCACGTAGCCGATCGGGTAGTCCCGCCCCTCCAGCTCGTACTCCGGGTCGTAGCGCCCGGGGCCGTAACTGCGGGAGAACCGGACGTCCAGCTCCTTCTCGTAGTACGCGTTCCACGGCAGGTCCAGGCGGCACTTGCCGATGTCGACGACGCGGCCGCGGTCCCGGCTCAGTCTGGCGGCCAGCTCGACGGGCTGGTTGCTGCCGCCGCCGGCGGCCAGATACACCTGGTCCACGCCCAGCCCGCCGGTGAGTTCGGCGACGGCGGTTTCCACGGCCGCGGAGGCGGGATCGCCGCAGGCCGCCGCGCCCAGGCGCTCGGCGAGCTCGCAGCGCACCGGGTCGGGGTCGGCGCCGACGACGCGGACTCCGGAGGCGGCCAGCAGCTGCACCACCAGCTGCCCGATCAGCCCGAGGCCGATGACCAGCGCCACCTCGCCGAGCTGTGGCTCACCGCGGCGGACACCCTGCAACGCGATCGACCCGACGGTGCCGAAGGCCGCGTGCCGTGGCTCGAGGCCGTCCGGCAGCCGGGCGTAGAGGTTCTTCGGCACCCAGTTCAGCTCGGCGTGCAACGCGTGCTCGTTGCCGGCGCAGGCCACGAGGTCGCCGACCTTCACCTCGTCGATCCCGGCGCCCACCTGCTCGACCACCCCGCACAGCGAGTAGCCGAGCGGCGTGTAGGAGTCCAGCTTTCCCATCACCTTGCGATAGGTGGCGGGCAGCCCGTTGGTGGCCACGCTCTGCACGACCTTGGCGACCTGGTCCGGCCGGGAGCGGGCCTTGCCCACCATCGACATGCCGGCCTCGGACACCTTCATCAGCTCGGTCCCGGTGGATATCAGCGAGTAGGCGCTGCGGACCAGCACACCACCCGGCTTGCACCCCGGCACCGGCACGTCGAGCAGGGCCAGCTCGCCGCTCTTGTAGTTCTGCACAACCTGCTTCACCCGAACTCCTCTGATTCCTAAGCCGTCAACCGAGTGCTCTGGCCGGACCCAGAGGTCGCGTCGCGATACCAGTACTCGAGGGTCAGCACATGCCACAGATGCTTGGAGAAGTCCCGCTGTCCGGAGGCGTCCTCGGCGACCATCCGCGCCAGCGCGTCGCGGCGCAGGAGCCCGGAGCGGACGAGCACGCCGTCGTTGACCACCTCGCGCACCAGCGGTGCCAGGTCCCGGCTCATCCAGGCCCGCAACGGGGCGCTGAACAGGCCCTTGGGCCGGTACACGATCTCCCGGGGCAGGATGGAGGTGGCCGCCTCCTTGAGGACGGCCTTCCCCTGCCGTCCGACGATCTTGCGGTCACCGGGCACGGCGAACGCCGCCTTGACCACCTCGACGTCCACGTACGGCACCCGCACCTCGGTCGACGCGGCCATGCTGGAGCGGTCCGTGTACGTGAGGTTCAGGCCCGGCAGGAACATCCGGGCGTCGCCCAGGCACATGCGGTTGACGAAGTCGTCGAGGTCGTTGTCCTGGTAGACATCGGCGTGCTCGGTCAGCACGTCCTGAACCGTCCCGGCCAGGTCCGGGTCGACCAGGGCGAGCAGTTCGTCCTGGTCGTACATGGTGTAGCTGCGGCGGAACGCGGTCTCCTCCGGCAGATCGGCGAAGGAGAGGAACCGCTTCGCGAAGCGCACCGACCGGTAGCCCCGGCGGCTCGTCGCGACCGGCAGCCGGTCCACGGCCCTGGACACCCCGCGCCGCAGGGGCCGCGGCACGCGCTGGTAGCGCAGCGCGATCAGGTTGGCCAGGTGCTTGCGGTAACCGGCGAACAGCTCGTCGGCACCCATCCCCGAGAGCATCACCTTGACCCCGGCCTCCCGGGCGGCCGAGCAGATCAGGAACGTGTTGATCGCGGCGGGGTCGCCGATCGGCTCGTCCAGGTGGTACGTCATCCGCGGCAGCAGGTCGAGCACGTTCGGGGCGATCTCGATCTCGTGCAGGTCGACGCCGAACCGCTCGGCCACTCGCCGGGCGTAGCGCAGGTCGTCCGGCATCGCCTCGAACCTGGCGTCCTCGGCGCGGAACCCGATCGTGTAAGCGGAGATGCCGGGTTGGTGGCGGGCCGCCAGCGCGGTCAGGTAGCTGGAGTCGAGGCCGCCGGAGAGGAAGGTCGCCACGGGCACGTCGGAGAGCAGGTGGCGCCGGGTCGACTCCTCGACGATGGCGGCGAGGTCCGGCTGCTCGCCGCTACGGGCCCGCTCCCGGCCCTCGGCGGCGATGTCCTTCAGGTGCCAGAACCGGCCGCGCTCCACCCGGCCGTCGGGCCGGCACCTCAGCCAGCTCCCCGGCGGCAGCTTCTCCGCTTCGCGGAACGCGCAGCGCGAGTCCGGCACCCAGTAGTACAGCAGGGAGGCCACCAGCGCCGCATGGTCCACCTCCAGCGGCGCGCCGGTCGCGGTGGCGAGCGCCTTGAGTTCGGAGGCGAACACCAGGCCCTCGCCACGCCGGAGCAGGAACAGCGGCTTGATGCCCAACTGGTCGCGGGCCAGCACCAGTTCGCCGGTCCGCTCGTCGAAGATGCCGAACGCGAACATGCCGCGCAGCCGGGGCAGGCAGTCCGTGCCCCAGCGCCGCCACGCCTCCAGCAGCACCTCGGTGTCGGAGGTGCCGCGGAAGCGCACCCCGGTGGCCGCCAGTTCGGCACGCAGCTCGGGCGCGTTGTACAGCTCGCCGTTGTACGTCAGGACGAGCCCGCCGGAGACCATCGGCTGGGCGCCGGTCCCGGACAGGTCGATGATGGCCAGCCGGCGGTGCCCGAGGTGCACTTCGCCGTCACCGGCGGGGTGGCTGTAGCGTCCCGTCCCGTCCGGGCCGCGGTGGGCGAGGGTATCGGTGAGCCGGTCGGTCACGACCTTCCCGTCCGGCCATCGGTAGGTTCCTGCGATGCCACACATGTCCTACCGTGCCTCCTGGTCGCTGTCCGGGACGCGTGCGGCCCACATCGGCGGCCGCTCCGTCCGTAGTTGGCCCGTCCCGTGCCGCAGGGCCGGCCGTTCGCCCTGGCCCCGCAGGGCGATGTGCAGCCCGTCCCACAGCGTGCCGTCGGTCCGGTCATGCGGATCGGGGTCGATCAGCACCACGCCGATCACCTGGATGCGCTGGTCGGCGAGCTGCCGCGCCACGGTGTGCAGCCATGCGGCGCTGCCGTGCCCGGCACGTACGACGAGCACGGTCCGGGTACCGAGGTACTGGAGGTCGGTCCACGCCGTGCCGGGCGCCACCGAGCCGACGCCGATCCGGCGCTCCTGGTGCGACACGGCCGTGGCCTGCTCGCCGCTGACCACGGTGGGGTCTCCTGGTTTCGGGCGGCGGCCTGTGAGCTGCGGGCCGGGCAGACCATCGATGACGGCCACCGGCCCGTCCGCCTCCAGTGCCCTGGCGAGGTCCAGGGCGATCTCGCTCGTGCCGCGCGCACAGCCCAGTTCCAGCAGCGACACCGGCTCCGCGGAGCCGCGCACGGTGCGGGCCAGGGACGCGGTGAGCCGTGTCCGTGCCGCCCGGGTCCGTCGGCGCCGCCACAGCATGCCCGGCCGGCGGGGCAGCTCCGCGATGACCGAGGCGCCCAGGTTCGCCGCGATCTCCCGGCGCAGCACGGGGCGGTCCGCCACCACCGTGCCGACCGCGGCCACCGCGAGTCCGAGGACGAGCCCGAGGACGAGCCCGATCGCGGCGTTGGTGGCAGCGGTTTTGGGCAGGGAGTGCGGCACCGCGCGCGGGGCGTCCACGATCTGTGTGCCGGCGATGACCCGGGGCGTGCCGGTGCGGGCCTCCGCGGCGCGTTGGTCGAAGTCGGCGATCCGCGAGTTGAGTTCGGCCCGGCGGGCGAAGAGCGACTCGATGCCCGCCGACGCTTGCGGGTCGCTGCCCGGCGATCGGCCTCCGATCGCCTTGTTGACCTCGGCGAGTTCGCGCCGCACGCGGTCACGCTGGTCCAGCAGGGCCTTGGACTCGGCTTTCGCGGCCTCCCGCATCCGCCGCACATGGTCCGCGACGAACGCGTCGGCCAGTGCCTTGGCCCGGGCCATCGCTTCCGCGTCGGTGTCACCTGTCACATCGATCTGCAGCAGGTTGTTGGTCAAGCCGGTGCCCCGGTACTCCTGCAAGAAGTCTTCCGGTTTTTCCGGGGACTTGAGGGACTTCAGGGCCTGGCCCGCGATCCGCGTGGTCCCCAGCAGCGCGACGTCGGTGCGGATCAGCGTTCCGGTGTCGTTCGGCTGGTCCTCCTGATGCGCGACCAGCACTTTGGTCACCGCGGCCGGCGGCGGTGGCAGCAGGACCGCCATCGCCGCGCCGGCCAGCAGCCCCAGCACGGCCATGGAGCACCAGAGCCGGCGGCGCCTGCGCACCGCCACCACCAGCGCCTGCAGGTCGAACAGCGGAGTGGCCGCCGACCACTCCGGCGTCGTGCTCGCCGTCACACGGCACCTCCCGTCGCGTGGCCGGGAACGGCGAGCGCCGGAGTGGCGTCATCGGTCGGGGTGCCGGCAGACCGCTTCGGACGGGCCCGGACCGTGCCGGCGACGACGATGCCGACGATCTCGTGCTTGCCGTCCGCACACGCCTCGGCGATGCCGGCCAGCTCCGCCGCGGTCCAGCTGCCCGCGCTGAGCACGACCAGGGCGCCGGACTCGGTGCCGCGGTCCGGCACCAGCGGCTGGGACACCGAAACCGCCACCACCCGCAGCATGGGGTATCCCCTGGTCGAAGCGGACGGGGAGGGATCGCCCTCGGACACGGCGACGAGCTGTTCGGCGGCCCGGTGGGCGATCTCGTCGCCTTCGGGTACGACCACCAGCAGCCGCCGTGGGGCCGTCAGCCGGTCCCGGAGGCGGGCGAACACCCGCCGGTAGCGGATGTGTCTGCTGGCCTCGTCGCCGGACGCCTGCGGCGCCGGTAGGTCCCACCGGGTGTCGACGCCGAGCAGCCGGCGGATCCGGGCCCGCACGCCGCCGCCTCCCGGCCGGTGCGCGCGCCGTTCACCAGGCACGTCGACAGGTACGTCGACGGTACCGAGCAGCGCCGAGCCCAGCGCCGCGGCGATCTCCGGTTCGGTGCGCAGCCGGCGGCTCATCCGTGCGGCGGTGAGATGGCCGATGACCGCGAGCAGGAAGAACAGCAGCGCTCCGGCGACGGTGAGCTGCGTCCTCGTCGGCGGTGCCGCGCCGTCCGGCCGGGCCGCCGGTCCCATGACGACCATGGTGGACTTGTTGCTCACCGGGTCGGCCTCGTCCAGCTTTTTCATGGCCTCCTGCAGCGCGATGCGCAGCTTCTCCAGCTCGGTGCGGCCCTGCACGCTCTCCACGGTCCGCCCCGGATCGGCCGCGTCGGCCAGCTCGGTGATGCGGCGGCTGGTCCGCACCACCATCTTGCGCAAGTCCTCGGGCCGGGCCGACGCTTCGGTGTCGGGGTCGTCGCCTGCGAGCCGTGCGGCGAAGGTGACGAACTGCTGGGCCACTTGGTCGGAGAGACGCTGCGCGCGCTCCGGTGTGTCGGCCGTACCCGAGAGCTTGATGATGTTCCCGTCGGTGGCCTCGGCGCTCACCCGGTCCCGCAGCTCGCTGCCGCTGACCCCGGCCCAGCCGAGCGTGGCGGCCACGCGGTCGACCACCACCGAACTGGTCGCGATCTCCGCCTGGGTCAGCAGTTCGCGCTCCTCCCACGCCCCCGGCAGCAGTACCGATGCCGACGTCGTGTAGCGCGGTGGGAACAGCAAGGAGGTGCCGTAGCCGACGAGCGCCCCCACCACGGCGAGGACGGTGAGCAGCCGCCAGCGCCGACGGATCATCCGCCCGATCGTGACCAGGCGTATCGTGTCATCGCTCAACGGCGCGGCCTCTTCCCTGACCGGCCCGGGTTCCCCGCCGACGCGTAGGCGGCGAGCAGCGATGCTTGCGAGTTCCGCCAGGAGAGCGGCCCGCTGATCCGCTCCTGGCCGGTCTTGCCCATCCGGGCCCGCTTCTCCGGATCGTCGAGGAGCAGCGCGATGAGCTTCGCGAACTCGGCCTCGTCGTTGGCGGGCGCGTAGACGGCGGCGTCACCGGCGGAGACCCGCGCCTCCTTCAGGTCGAACGAGACGATCGGCCGGCCCATCGCCATGTACTCCAGGACCTTGTTCATGGTCGACACGTCGTTGAGCGGGTTGCGCGGGTCCGGGGAAAGGCACACGTCCGCGGTGGACAGGTAGCGCACCAGGTCGGCGTCCGGAATGCGCCCGGTGAACTGCACCTGCTCGGTGAGCCCGAGCCGCCGGGACAGCTCCACCATCGCGTCGAAGGCGTCGCCGGAGCCGACGAACACCGCGTGCCAGTCGGTCCGCCCGAGTTCGTCGCGCAGCTTGGCGAGGGACCGCAATGCGTAGTCGACGCCGTCCTGCGGGCCCATGACGCCGAGGTAGCACAGCAGATGTGGCTTGCCGCGCTTCAACTCCGGTTCTTCCGGCACCGGTTGGAACCGGTCGACGGCGGGCGCGCTGCGCACCACGAAGACGTCCTCCGGCCGCTTGCCACCCCGGCGCAGCGCGACGTCCCGGTAGCTCTCGTTCGTGGCGAGCACGACGTCCGCGGCGCGGTAGGTCCGCCGCTCCAGCGCGCACACGGCGCGGTAGAGCAGGTCCTCGCCGCGGCCGAACCGGGAGAGGTACAGCTCGGGCACCAGGTCGTGCTGGTCGAAGACGAACCGCGCGCCACGCCGCTTCAGCCACAGTGCGGGCAGGAACAGCAGGTCGGGCGGGTTGCACGCGTGGACCACGTCGACGAGGCCGACCTTGCGGATCAGCCGGACCGTGTGCCACAGCGCCGATCCGTACTCCCCCAGGTAGCCGACCGGTCCTCCGGTGGCCGCGCGCAACGGGTAGCGGTGGATCCGCACCCCGTCGATCACGGCCTCCGGCTCCGTGTCCCGTTTGCTCCCCCGGGGGCAGATGACGTGCACCGTCCAGCCCGCGTCGCGCAGTGTCGTGCACTCCTGCCACACCCGCCGGTCGAACGGCACCGACAGGTTCTCCACCAGGATCAGCGCACGCCGGCCCGACCCGTCACCACTGCTTGCGTTACCAGGCAAGGCCCACGTACCCCGGTTCGGTCCGGCGCGCCTCGGCGTCGGGAAGGCGGATGAGGTCGACGATCAACGGGCCGTCGCCGCCGTGGGGCAGCGCCGACAGTACGGCCGGGTCCCTGGTCCCGACCAGGCACACCTCGGCGTGCTCGAGGACCTCGCCGACGGAATCCGCGAGCAGCTGCGCGAGGTGCGGCAGCCGGTTCTCGATGTACTCGCGGTTCGCGCCGAGCAGCCGGGAGAGGCTCACGTTGGCGTCGTGGATCCGCAGGTCGTACCCCTTGCCGAAGAGCCTCTCCGCCAGCTCGACGAGCGGGCTCTCGCGGAGGTCGTCGGTGCCGGGTTTGAAGGACAGCCCGAACAGGCCCACCCGGCGCTTGCCGGTGCGCTCGACCAGCTCCACCGCGCGCTGCAGATGGTCGGAGTTGGAGGGAAGCACGTGGGCGAGGATGGGCACCGAGACGTCGGCCCGCTGCGCCGCGTACACCAGGCTGCGCAGGTCCTTGGGCAGGCACGAGCCACCGAAGGCGAAGCCGGGCCGCAGGTAGGCGGGGCTGATGTTCAGCTTGCGGTCGGCCAGGAACACGTCCATCACCTGGTGCGAGTCCACCCCGAGCGCCTGGCACACCGCGCCCAGCTCGTTGGCGAAGCCGATCTTGAGGCCGTGGAACGCGTTGTCCGCGTATTTGATGGCCTCGGCCGTCGGGACCGGCACCCGGAACACCTCGCCGGGCAAGCCGTCGTACAGCGCCGCCACCACATCGCCGCTCGCCGGATCGAGCTCGCCGATGACGGTCTTGGGCGGATCGAAGAAGTCCCGCACGCTCGTGCCCTCGCGCAGGAACTCCGGATTGACCGCGACCCCGATGTCCACCCCGGCGGTGCCGCCGATGTACTTCTCCAGGATCGGCACCAGCAGGTTCAGGCAGGTGCCCGGCAGCATGGTGCTGCGGAACACGACGGTGTGCCGCCCGCCGCGCTCGGCGAGCGCCGCGCCGATCTGCTCGGTGACCCGCTCCAAGTACGTGGTGCACAGGCTGCCGTTGGGCTCCGACGGCGTGCCCACGCAGACCAGCGACACCTCGCTGCCCGTGACCGCCTCGCGGACGTCGGCGGTGGCGCGCAACGCCCCGGTCCGCACGACCTCGGCGATCAGCTCGCCGATCCGCTCCTCGACCACCGGGGCCTTGCCGTCGTTGACCAGGTCGACCTTCACCTGGTTCACGTCCACCCCGATGACCTCGTGGCCCATGCCGGCCAGGCACGCGGCCGACACGCAGCCCACGTAGCCGAGCCCGAAAACGCTGACTCTCATGACCGTTCCCCCCTCAGGCACGCCCTTCCGGCCTGCCTTCCGTACGCCGACCGGACGACGCCCCCGCCCATCAGTAGGCCCCCTGCCCCTGGAGCACCGCCCGCAGCGTCTTCCACAAGATGACTGTGTCCAGGGCGAGCGACCAGTCCTCCACGTACCGCAGGTCCAGCCGGACCGCCTCCTCCCACGGCAGGTCGCTGCGTCCGCTGATCTGCCACAGGCCGGTGAGCCCGGGCTTGACCAGCAGCCGCCGCCGGATGTCCGGGCCGTACGCGGCGGACTCCTCCGGCAGCGGAGGCCGCGGACCGACGAGCGACATCGATCCGGTGAGCACGTTGAAAAGCTGCGGCAGCTCGTCGATCGAGTACCGGCGCAGCACCGCTCCCACCCGGGTCACCCGCGGATCCCGGCGGAGCTTGAACAGCAGGCCGGCGCCCTCGTTGCGGTGGGCCAGCGCGGCTCGTGCCCGGTCGGCCCCGGCGACCATGGTGCGGAACTTGAGAATGGTGAACTCGCGGCCGTCCTTGCCGACCCTGCGCTGGCGGTAGAACACGCCACCCCGGCTGTCCACCAGCACGAGCAGCCCGACGAACACCATCAGCGGCGCGAACAGCACCAGCAGGATCGCCGCGCCCATCCGGTCGACGACCCCTTTGACCGCCCGGCGGCCCCCGGTGAAGGTCGGCATGCTGACCCTCAGCAGCGGAATCCCGAGCACCGCGTCGATGTGCAGCCGCGGGCCCGCCACCTCCATCAGCACGGGGGCCACGACCATCTCGGCGTCGCTGCCTTCGAGGTTCCAGGCCAGCCGCTGCAGCCGGTCCGGTGACCAGTGCGGGTCCGGTGTGACCGCGACGACACGGTAGCCGTCGCGGCGGACGTGGCCCGCGACGTCCGCCAGCCGGCCGACGACCGGCACTCCGTCCAGTTGGTCACCGTCGAGGCCGCCGTCCGTCGTGCACACCGCCTCCACCCGCCAGCCGAGGTGCGGGAACTTGCGGGTTCGGGTGATCAGATCGCGTACGGTTTCCAGGCTTCCGGCAGCGAGCACCGGTCGCAGGCAGCGTCCTTCCTTCCGCTGTTTGTGCAGCCAGAGGCGCAGCAGATACCGCGCGGTCATGGTGATCAGCGCGATCGCGGGGATCGCGACGAATATCCAGAGCTTGATGTTGCGCGAGGTGAGGGCGATCCCGCCGAGCGCCAGCACGACGGTCGCCGCGAACAGTGAGCGTCCGAGCCGGCGGAATTCCTCGGCGCCCTGGCCGAGCACGGCCGGAGCCCACGACCGGGTCACCGCAAAGGCCCCCAGCACCAGCAGCTCGGTGCCGAACGCGAGAATTCCCCATTTCTCATGCCAGTTGGCCGCGTCCCGGGCCCCGAAGAAGTTGCCGATCGCCGCCACCACGCAGGCCGTGGCCACCGTATCGCTGGTGATCACGGTACGGCGGTACCGCTGCTCCCAATCGGTCGCGGGCTGACTGATTGCCCCGTCCGCCAAACGCCCGCGCGCCGGCGAAAACGGGTTGACTAATCCCCCTTGCCGCACAGAACCCCCCAGGTCCCCAGTGGTTCGACGTATTCGCCTAGCACTGTTCCTCCCCCTCGGGAGGCCCCCCGGCCCCCCGTACTGTTCCTCCCCCTCAGGAGGCCCCCCGCCCCCCGCGCCGCGCTGTTCCTCCCCGTGGGAGGCCCCCGCCTCCCGCGCATGCCGTGCCGGCTGTCTCAGACCTACGTGAACAACTCACCCTGGCGGCAGCGGACTCGCCTGTCCGGCCAGACTCTCGAGGTACGCGGGAGCCCGTCGCGTCCTCGGGCGCTCCCCGCGCCCAAGGCCCCCCTCGGCTCCAAGAATCGATCACCCCCACGTCCGGCGCCGACGAGGCGACTGCTGGCTACTCGTAGAGCCGGACCCATAGATCATTATTTGTCGCCTGGTGTCCAAACATGTGAAGCACGGGCCAATCTAGACCATCGAGGCCCCGCTGAAGAGGGGATGTGTGGAATTTGTGCCCAAACCTTGAAGCAGGATCCACCGATCGGCGACCGTCCGCGGGGGCCCTGGTGACGAAGACATGCTTTCTGACCTGCGGTGACGGGAGTTCTCCGGGCCGTCTGCACCGGCACCCCGGAGACGTCCCGGCACTGCCAACTGGGCCGCGTTCAGGGCCTGTCCGGTGGCGCCGCACACCGAGTGGGCGTGCCGGTTGCCGTCCCCACCGTCCGCGCCGACCTTGTCCTGGCCACCGGCGTGGCCACCGGCGTGGGTGGCCTTCATGCCCCCGCCGCCATGTCGATCCTCACGACCTCGTATCCGGAGGGGCCACAACGCGACAAGGCCCTGCTGGTCTTCGCCGGCGTCGGCGCACGGGAAGGTCAGCGGCGGCGTTCCTGGATGAGCTCGTTCTCTGCGATCTGACTTCGAACAACATCCCGACGGCGTCACTCACCTGGGCATTCGACGGACAGGCGGACGGCCCCCGCACAACCCCTTCCCCTCCCCTGTCCAGTCCCCGACCGGAAGGTACTTGCCCTACAGTGATGGCCCATGCCGGTGCCTGGACCGCCGACCGGCGAAGCCCGGACGGGGCGATCAAGGGGCATGCGCGCGAGCGGGATCGAGCATGATCGCGCTTGGCCAGGCTTACATAGAAGGCGGTCAAATGACAGAAGGGCCCGAGGAGTTGCGGGAGCCGTCGGATTCCACGACCGTCGTGGTGATCGGTGCGGGTCCGGCCGGTTTGACCGTCGCCAGCCTTCTGCGGCGCAGCGGTATCGACTGCGTGATCCTGGAACGACTGACCCGCGGGCGCGTGGCTCAGCGCCAGCGGGCCGGCATTGTGGAAACCCGCGCCGTCCGGATGTTCGACTCCTGGGGGCTGGCCGAGCAAGTCCTCGGTGGCGCCCCGTCCGATGGCCTCATGGAGTTCCGGGTGGATGGTGAGAGCCACCTGGTGTCCGACGACGACGGCTCCGAAGGCCCCCGCGCCCGTCTGTACCCGCAGCAGGTGCTGGTCCAGAAGCTCACCGCCACATACCTCGCCGATGGCGGCGACCTGCGTTTCGAGGCCGCCGACATCTCCCTGCACGACCTGGCCGGCGACCGCCCGACCGTCCGCTACCGCACCGCCGACGGCACTCTCCGTACCATCACGTGTGCCTTCGTCGCCGGTTGCGACGGTGACCATGGCATCAGCCGCGCCACCATCCCCGACGGTGTTCTCACCGCCCACGCCTTCGATCACGGCATCGGCTGGCTCACCGTCCTCGCCGACGCCCCGCCGCCGGCCCGCCCCCTCCTCGCCGTCAGTCCGCACGGCTTCGCCGCCCACTTCGCCCGCGGCCCGCACACCAGCCGCTACTACCTTCAGTGCCCGCCCGAGGCCCGTCCCGGCGCCTGGCCCGACAACCGTGTCTGGGAGGCCCTGCGCACCCGGCTCGCCGACCCCGCCCTCGTCCCCGGCCCGATCACCGACCGCGAGGTCTTCCGGCTCCGCAGCGTCGTCCACGAGCCCATGCAGTACGGCCGCCTCTTCCTCGTCGGCGACGCCGCCCACATCGTCTCCCCCCTGGGAGGCAAGGGCATGAACCTCGCCCTCCACGACGCCGACCTCTTCGCCCGCGCCGTCCGTGACTCCGTCCACGGCCACGACGACACAGGCCTGCACGCCTACTCACGCCGCTGCCTCCGCCGCGTCTGGAACGACCAGGAGTTCTCCCACTGGCTGACCCGAACCCTCCACGACGCCGGTGACGACACCCACTCCGGCCCCTTCCAGCGAGGCCTGGCCCGCGCCAGACTCGACCGCCTCTTCACCTCCCGCAACGCCGCCCGCACCTTCGCGGAGCTCATGACAGGGCTGGACTTCGTCCCGGACGTCGAGGCCCACGACGGCCCGGGGCCCGTGGCGCGCGGCAGTGCGCCGGCCGGCGATTGATGACCGAGCGTTCGCCTTCCGCGGGCTGGTAGCCGTGCTTCCGGCATCGCCGCCGAGGTGATCAGTCAGTCGTCGAGGATCCGCTCCCACAACAGCCCGTCCCGCCAGCTCCCGTCGAGAAAGATCGAGGAGTGCGCGACACCGTACGGGCTGAATCCGTTGCGGCGCAGGACCCGCTGCGACGGCACATTCTCCAGATGGGTGGACGCCTCGGCGCGGTGCAACCGGAGTTCGTCCGTCATCACCCGGAGTACAAGGCCGACGGCGCGCCCGGCGTGCCCTTGGTTCTGGGCCACGCCGGCGATCCAGTATCCGACGGAGCCGCGGCGCAGGTGCGGCTGCGGCAGGATGCCTCCGACGGTGACCTGCCCGATCACCTGGTCGTCGGCGAGCACCACGCCCGGCCAGACGGCGCCGGCCCGGTATCCGGCCAGCAGGTTGTCGATCCGTTCCGCCTGGCCCTCCGGGGTGAAGAAGCCGGCCGGCTGCGCCGGTTCCCACGGCCGGAAAGCCTCGACGTCCCGCACCCGGTGCGCGGCGATCGGCGCAGCGTCGGTGGGCTCGATCAGGCGGATCCTGGTGCTGCCGCGCATGGGCTGATCCTCGTCGCAGTGCGTCGGATGAGACGGCCACCCTATGCCAGCGGTGCCCGCGCCGGGCGGTTGCCGCTGGTCAGGGGTAGGACGCAGACTGTGGCCACAGCCGTACCGGAGGGTGGAGCCCGTGACCACGTCGATCACCGAGATCGAGACCCATGGTGTCGAACGCATACCGGACGAGGACCGGTCGGCCCGCCCGATCGATCTCTTCCGGCTGGCTTTCGGAGGCGCCAACACCTTCGCGACGTGCGTACTCGGCGCGTTTCCCGTCCTGTTGGGCCTGTCCTTCCTGCAAGGTCTCGCGGCGACCGTCTTCGGCCTGGTCGCGGGGGCGCTGCTGCTCGCCCCCATGGCGCTGTTCGGCCCGGCGAACGGCACGAACAACGCGGTCTCGTCCTCGGCACACCTGGGGGTGCACGGCCGGATCGTCGGCTCGTTCCTCTCGCTGCTCACCGCGATCGCGTTCTTCTCGATCTCGGTGTGGTCATCGGGTGACGCGCTCATCGGCGGGGCCCACCGGCTCGTCGGCGTACCGGAGTCGGAGGTTTCGTACGGCGTCGCCTACGCGGTGTTCGCGGTCCTCGTCCTCATCGTCTGCGTCTACGGCTTCCGCTTCATGCTGCTGGTCAACAAGGTTGCCGTGACGGCCGCTTCGGCGCTCTTCGTGCTGGGCGCCGTCGCCTTCGGCGGCGATTTCGACCCCGGCTACGCGGGCACCTTCGCCTCGACCGCCGACCCGCTGTTCTGGCCCTCGTTCATCGGCGCCGCACTGATCGTGCTGTCCAACCCGGTCTCCTTCGGCGCCTTCCTCGGTGACTGGTCCCGCTACATCCCGGCCGCGACACCGCGCCGCCGGGTGATGGGCGCCGCGTTCCTCGCCCAGCTCGCCACCCTGCTGCCGTTCGTCTTCGGCCTGGCCACCGCCTCGGTCATCGCCACGAAGGCCGCCCGGTACGTCGACCCGGCCGCCCCCAACTACGTGGGCGGGCTGCTGGCGATCTCACCCGGCTGGTACTTCCTGCCGCTGTGCCTGATCGCGCTGATCGGCGGTCTGTCGACCGGCACCACGGCGCTCTACGGCACCGGCCTCGACTTCTCCAGCGTCTTTCCGCGCTTCAGCCGGGTCAGGGCGACCTTCCTCATCGGGGCCCTGTCGATCGTGTTCCTCTTCCTCGGCCGGTTCGTCCTGAACCTCACCCAGTCCATCTCCACCTTCGCGACGCTGATCGTCACCTGTACCGCGCCCTGGATGATCGTGATGGTCCTCGGCTATGTCACCCGCCGTGGCTGGTACGACGCGGAGGCGCTGCAGGTCTTCAACCGCCGTCAGCGCGGCGGCCGTTACTGGTTCACCCACGGCTGGAACTGGCGCGGGATGTCCGCCTGGCTGGTGTCCGCCGTCGTGGCGCTGCTCTTCGTGAACCTGCCGGGCCAGTTCGTCGGCCCGTTGGGCGATCTCGCGAACGGCGCCGACATCTCCCTGCCGGTCGGCCTCGCCCTCGCGGCCGTTGCCTACCTCGGCCTGCTGACCGCGTTTCCCGAACCGCGCGCCGTGTACGGGCCGGACGGCCCCCGCCTCGTGCGGGCCTGCGCCGCCGGCACCCCGCCCATCACCGATTCCCCGGGCAGCGCCGACGGCCACTCCGCCACCGCCACCGCGCCCGAGCACACCTGAGGGGCCAGGCCGCTCAGGCTGAGGGGCCCGCGCCCAGCGGCAGATGGTGCTGGCCGGGTACCAGCTCGTCTCCTTGTCGCCCTGGCCCACCCCAGGTATGACACGAACAGTGGCTCTGGGGGGTGATGTGGGGTGAGCGCCGCGCTTCCTAACCTGCCGACTCTCACGGACAGGGGGGGCACACGTGCTCAAGCACAAGCGTGCGCTGGGTGGCGCACTCACACTGGCTTCAGCGGTCGTTGTCGCGAGGGGTGCGCTGACGGGGACGACGGGCCGCCGCGGAAGGCCGCCGCCACGTTCACCACCGCTCGATCCACCACCGCCGAATCCACCAACGCCGCCGGCCACGCCCGACTGCGCGAGCTCCTGCACCGGCTGACGGACGTCGACGGCGGACCCGGGGCGCTGGTCGAGGTGCGGGACCGGCGCGGCAGCACCGTGCTGACCAGCGGTGTCGCGAACGTGAAGAGCCACGCGCCAGTGCGCCGTGACAGCAGGTTCCGGATCGGCAGCATGACCAAACCCTTCGTGGCGAGGGTCATGCTCCAGCTGGTCGCGGAGCACCGCGTCGCCCTCGACGCGCCGGTGGAGCGCTACCTGCCCGGCGTCGTTCGCGGACACGGCAACGAGGGCGGATGATCACCGTCCGCCAGCTGCTCCAGCACACCAGCGGCGTGCCCGACATCCTCGACTACCTCAGCCCGCGGCGGGTCCTCGAGGCCCCGCCGACCCACTACGACACACGCGACCTCGTGAACGCGAGACGTACGTGCCGGGTGACGCCCCGGCGATCCCCGGACCGCACCCGCGCGGGTACGCGCGGCCGGGCGTACGGCCTCGGCCTGGAGAGCAGGCCACTGCCCTGCGGCGGCCGCTACTGGGGGCGCAGCGGAGACATCCTCGGGTACGAGACGGTGGGCGGTGCCACGGACGACGGCAGGCAGGCGACGGTCATGGTGAACGTCGGCCCGGGCGGTTCGGATGGGCAGAGCGATGGCATGAAGGCCACCGTCGAGGCGGCACTCTGCGAGAACCGGCCCTGGGTCTCCCCGTAGCGCGCCCACCGGCGGCGCCAACGCGCCCAGCTCGGCCAAGCCGGCCAAGCCGCCCTATGGACCTGGCCACAGAGCGTCATGCGCGCCGCACCCCACCTGAATGGCCGCCGGGCCCGGACCGGGCCCGGCAAGACGGCTGCGCTACGCGCGTTGCCGAACCCTTACGCGTCCGACAACGAAGGAAAGAACGTTCATGACCACAACCCTGGCGCCCCCGGTCCGCATCGGGAAGGCCGCCGTCGGGGCACTCGGCATGCTGGCAGCCGCCACCGGGGCCCTGGAGTCGGTGGTGACCCCGACGCTCCCGCTGTTGCAACGGGAATTGTCCATGAGTCCTGCCCAAGGGGCACTGCTCAGCATCACGATGCTCATCACCGGTGCCCTCGTCACGCCCGTCGCGGGCAGCCTCGGTGACCGCTACGGCGGGAAATGGGTCATGCTCCGGCTGATGGCGGTGGTCTCGGCCGGTGGACTGGTGTCCTCGCTGGCACCGAACCTGCCGGTGCTGCTGCTCGGTCAGGTACTGGAGGGCGCGATGGTGGGCGCGATGCCACTTTCGTTCATCCTGGTACGCAAGCACCTCTCCACGGGAGAGTCCCAGGTGGCCATCGGGGTGGTCAGCGGGTTGTTCGTGGGCGGCGGCATGCTGGGGACGCTGATGGCCGGGCCCATCGCGGAAGGGCTGTCCCGGCACTGGATGTTCGCCATCCCGACGATCGCGATCGTCGTGGCGACCCTGCTGGTCCACCGGCTGATGCCGAACGATCCGCCCGCCCGGCCGGACGCCAGGATCGACTGGCCCGGCCTGGTTCTCCTGAGCGGCGTTCTGCTGACGCTCATGCTCGGCCTCTCGATGGCGCCCGAGTTCGGCAGCCGGCCACTCGCGCTCGGCGCCCTCGTCGTGCTCCTGGCCCTCCTCGTGGCCGGATGGACCTTCGTTGAACGCCGGTCACCCTCGCCGATGGTCGATCTGAACCTGGTGGCGAAGCCTGCGATGTGGACCTCCTATGCGGTCACATTCGCCGTCTGCGTGGGCACCTCGGTGTCGATGTATCTCGTTCCGCAGCTGTTCGCGGTGTCCGCCGACGGATACGGCTTCGGGGCCGGTTCCACCGACATCGGGCGGTACCTGTTGCCCGGCGCCGTCGCGGGGGCCATCAGCGGGCCGCTCGGCGGGGCCGCGGCGCGGCGTTTCGGCTCCAGCGCCGTGGTCACTGCCGGAGTCGGCGTCATGACGGCCACGTTGGTCGCCCTGGCGTTCGTGCACACCGAGATCTGGCACCTCATCGTCGGCAAGGCGCTGATCGCCCTGGCCAGCGGTGTCTGCATCACGGCAATGGTCGTCAAGACCGCCACCTCTGTCGATCACGGCAACACCGGCACCGCCACCAGCCTGGTCCTGGTGACTCGCGTGATCGGCTTCGCCGCAGGCGCACAGGTCAGCGGCGCCTTCCTCACCGCCGGGACCCACCCCGGGATGGAAGACCCGGCCGAATCGGCCTTCGTCACCGGCTTCGCCATCGCCGGCGCCGTCACGGCGCTGCCCCTGCTTGCCGTCCGCACCATGAGCAAAGGAGTCAAGGCATGACCCTCACCTATCCGTTGACGGACATCCGCACCACGCCGAAGGGCAAGGTCCTGATTTCGGGGGCCGGCATCGCGGGTACCGCCCTCGCGTTCTGGCTGAACCGCTACGGATACGCGGTCACGATGGTGGAGAAGGCGCGGGCACTGCGAAGCGGCGGATACCCCATCGACGTGCGCGGCACCGCGCTGGAGGTCGTCCGGCGGATGGGGATCTTGCCACCATTACAGGACGCACACGTCGACTTGCGTCGGCTCACCTTCCTCGACGGGGACGGCAGCAAGGTGGCCTCGGTCAACCCGCATACCGTCGTCGGCAGTGTCGCGGGACAGGACCTCGAGGTGCGGCGCGGGGATCTGACCGACGCTCTCCACACGGCTGTCCGTGACGACGTGGAGTTCGTGTTCAACGACTCCATCGCCACCCTCGACCAGTCCGGCCACGGGGTCGACGTCACCTTCCGCGGGGGCGGCAGACGTACGTTCGACATGGTGTTCGGCGCGGACGGTCTGCACTCGCGCACCCGGGAGTTCCTGTTCGGCCCCGAAGAGCAGTTCCACCGGTATCTCGGGTACTGCTTCGCCGTGTTCACCCTGCCCAACACCTTCGGCCTCTCCCACGAGACCATGATGTGGAACACCCCGGGCAGAGCCGCGGCTCTCTATGCCGTAGAGGACGACGACGAAGTGCACGCCTTCTTGAACTTCGCCCACCCGGAACCGTCACTCGGCGCGTTCCGCGACCCAGAAGCCCAGCGGAACCTCATTGCCACTACTTTCGCCGGCGCGGGATGGGAAGTCCCCGGCATGATCGCCGCCATGCGCGAAGCGGATGATCTGTTCACCGACATGGTCAGCCAGATCCGCATGCCTCGCTGGTCCAGCGGCAGGGTCGCCCTGGTGGGCGACGCCGCCTACGCACCCTCGTTCCTCACCGGACAGGGCACCAGCCTCGCGCTCGTCGGTGCGTACATGCTGGCCGGTTCCCTGGCCGGCCGTGACGCCGCCACGGGCTTCGCCGCCTACGAACACGACACCCGTGAGTTCGTGACCCTGAACCAGGGGCAGATCGGCGTGGGCGACGCCACCCTTTTCCCCACCACCGCTCGGGCCCTGGAGCAGCGCAACGACATGCTGCGCAATCTCAGCACCATGCCCTCCGGGGAGGGACGACCGGCCCACTCGGCCCTCGCCCTGCCCGAATTGATGCCCATGTGATAACCCCAGGCAGGCGCGCGTTGATGATGAGCGTCACCGGCGGGAGACCGGCACGCGACGCCGGCCTCCCCGGCCGCGGTCCTCGCGGACGGCGGCTATCGGGGCACCAGCGGCTGGAGCCGCCCGCAAGATCGTGACCGCGGTCATCCCCGCGTCGAGCGGGCAGCCCGGACGCTCAGGCGAGACTCCGCTACGTGCTGGTCGTCACGAACGGTGGTTCACCGTCCGGCTATCGTGGCTCCGCATGACCCACACCGAGATCGAGATCACCGCGGAACTGGTCCGGCATCTGCTACGCGACCAGCACCCCGACCTGGCCGATCACCCTGTGCGGCTCGGTGCGCGGGGCTGGGACAACCAGCTGTGGCGGCTCGGCGACGACCTCGCCGTCCGGCTGCCCTGGGCAACGCTGTCCGCGGACGCGCTGCTGCGAAAGGAGCACGCGTGGCTTCCCGCCCTGGCCCCGCACCTTCCTCTGCCGGTCCCCGTACCACAGCGCCTCGGCGAACCCTCCGAACGGTTTCCGCGGCCCTGGATCGTCACCACCTGGGTGCCCGGAACGCCCGCCGACCGCGCCCCCGCCACGCGCGCCGCGGAGGCTGCCGACACCTTGGCCGCGTTTCTCACCGCTCTTCACCGACCTGCCCCTACCGGGGCGCCGACCGGCCGTGACCGTGGAGGGCCGCTGACCGACCAGGCGGAAGCGTTCGAACAGGCCGTGGCCTCGGCCACCGAGTCGCGGCTGATCCCTGACCCGGACGCTGTCCGCGCCGTCTGGGAAGATGCCGTCGCCGCGCCCGACTGGGCGGGGCCGGCGCTGTGGCTGCACGGCGATCTGCATCCGGCCAACATCCTCACCGCGGACGGCACCTTCTGCGGCGTGATTGACTTCGGCGATCTCTTCGCGGGCGATCCGGCCTGCGATCTCGCTGCCGCCTGGATGCTGCTGCCGGACGGCGCCGTCGACCGCTTCTACGATGCCTATCAACCGGCCGCCGACGCAGCGACCCGACGCCGCGCCCGCGGCTGGGCTGTGCTGAAAGCCCTCGCCTGCATCTTCATCGGCGAGGCAGGCGTCCACGGCCGTCCGGGCGGCAAGCGCACCTGGGGCCCACCTGCCCAGGCCGCGCTGCGACGCCTCACCACGACGATCCACCCCTCCAGCCCCCCAGCACCAAAGCGGTGACCTGAGGCGCACACCATTCGCTGCCAGAGGGCACCTGTAACCCGTGCCAATCGAACCCTGAGCGGTCAGAGTCCGGTTGCAACGTACGCGCTCAAGGGGCAGTGGCACAGGACGCCCTGCTGGGGTCATCGCGATGCCAAGCCGCCAGGGCGTGAGGAGACCGTGGCAGGCCCCGAGGGAGCAACAATGCCGACTGGTGCGCAGCGATGAGCCGAGCGCACGGCTTGATGAGCGAGTTCGGGGTGCAGGCCTGGGCCGCTGTACTACCCCGACGCGGTGACGCTGGTGCCGGGCGTCCGCCTGCTGATCCTCTTCTCGAAGCGCGCCCCAAAGCTGGTGTGCCACCCGTCGTCGAGGCCGCGATGCGGTGCTTGGAGAAGAGGAACACCGGGGCTCCCACCTCACAACTGCGCTTGCTTGGGCAAGGTGAGGATTTCGGCTCCGTCGCTGGTGATGGCGATCGTGTGCTCACTGTGTGCCGTCCGGCAGCCTGTCGCGCTTCGGAGCGTCCATCCGTCGGCATCAGTGACGAGTTCAGCGGTGTCCGCCATGATCCACGGCTCCAGTGCCAGCAGCAGCCCAGGGCGCAGTTTGTACCCACGGCCAGGCCGGCCGGTGTTCGAAACGTGCGGGTCCTGGTGCATCGTTGACCCGATGCCGTGGCCTCCGAACTGGGTGTTGATCGGGTACCCCGCCTCGCTGAGGACCGTGCCGATGGCATGGGAGATGTCGCCGATGCGAGCCCCGGGCCCGGCAGCGGCGATCCCTGCGGCCAGGGCGCGTTCGGTGGCACTGATCATCGCGACGCTCTCCGGGGGCTGTGCGTCGCCCACGATGAAGCTGATGGCGGCGTCCGCGGCGACTCCGCCTTGGGAGACGGCGAGATCGAGGGTCAGCAGATCGCCGTCGGCGAGCGTGTAGTCGTATGGCCGTCCGTGGAGCACGGCGTCGTTGACGGCCGTGCAGATGTAGTGGCCGAACGGGCCGCGTCCGAAGGACGGCTCGTAGTCGACGTAACAGGACAGCGCTCCCGCCTCGACGATCATGGCCTTGGCCCACCGGTCGATGTCCAGCAGGTTCGTGCCGATCGTGCTGCGGCTCTTCAGCGTCCGCAGGATGTCAGCGACCAGGGCGCCGGTGTCTTTTGCTCGGGCCAGCTGGGTGGAGCTCAGGATCTCGATCATGCGGCGCCCTTCTCATGCAACCAATAACTATACCGGCCATACTATACCGGTACGAGAATTGGGTCTCTGGTCAGGCTGCCGCTCACCGCAGTGCGTGGGCAGCCATGCGTACGAGGACCCGGCCACTGTTTACCCGGAAGAGGAACGTCAGTCGGCGGACGGGTCGTGAGGCGCCTCTGCCGGCTGTGCGGCCGCCGCGTCTTCCAGGTCGTCGATGCTGCCGGACATGATCGTGTGGACGTGTTCGGTGATGCGCTGGAGCGGCCAGTGCCACCAGGCCAGGGCCAGGAGGCGGTTGACGTCCGCATCGCTGTAGCGGCGGCGGATGAGGCGGGCGGGGTTGCCGCCGACGATGCCGTAGTCGGGGACGTCGTCGACGACGACGGAGCCGGAAGCGATGATCGCTCCGTGCCCGATGCGGACGCCGGGCATCACCATGGCCCGGTAACCGAACCAGACGTCATGGCCCACCACGGTGTCTCCCCGCCCGGTCAGGCCGGTGATGAGGGGGAAGTGCTCGGACCAGGAACCGCCCATGATCGGGAAGGGGAACGTCGAGGGGCCGTCCATACGGTGGTTGGCACCGTTCATGATGAACCGCACGCCCTCGCCCAGCGCGCAGAACTTCCCGATGACCAGCTTTTCCGGTCCGTAGTGGTAGAGCACGTTGCACGTCTCGAAGGCGGTCGGATCATCGGGGTCGTCGTAGTAGGAGAACTCCCCGACCTCGATCAGCGGCGAGGTGACCAGTGGCTTCAGCAGGACCACCCGCGGCTGCTCGGGCATCGGATGGAGCACGGTCGGGTCGGCGGGAACAGGTGGCATCACGATGTGCTTCCCTTCCTGAAGGAGTGTCGGCGGGCCCGGAGGACTTCAGCACCGGGTGACGGACGTCGAGGTGGCGCGCATCGTCAGGTGGGCGCCCCGCCAGCGCCGACGCAGCCGGCGGTCATGGCTGACGATGACGATGGCGCCGTTGTACCCGGTGAGAGCGGCCTCCAGCTCCTCGACGAGGGCGGGCGACAGGTGGTTGGTGGGTTCGTCGAGCAACAGGACGTCGGACGGCTCGCTGAGCAATCGCGCCAGGGCGAGACGCTGCAGCTGCCCGGTGGACAGCCGGCCGACCGGCACCGCGAGCTGGTCGCGGCCGAACAGGCCGAGGGACAGCAGTTGCTCGGTGTACGCGGCGGCCTCCCCCGCCCGTCCACGGGCGAAGGCGGCCAGCACGGTCTCGTCCGGCTCCCCTGGGTGCGGCTCTTGGGGGAGGTGGCCGATCCTGCCGCGGCGGGTGACGCTCCCGCTGTCGGGGGCGACTTCTCCGGCCAGGACGCCGAGCAGGGTGCTCTTGCCCGCTCCGTTCGGCCCCGTGATCAGCAGGCGTTCGCCCGCCGCGACGGTGAGGCTCGTGCGGTCGAGCCGATCGGTGACGGCGATGTCCGCGGCGTCGAGTACGACGCTCTGGAGGTGGCGGGCCCGCAGCACGGGGGTGAAGCGCAGCGGCTCGGGCGGGGGCGGGACCGGGTCGGCGAGCAGACGGCGCAGCCGTTCCTCGGCGTTGCGTACCCGGCCGGCCAGCGACCGCTGCACCCGGCCGCCCGCCCGGTCGTAGGCCATCTTGTTGCCGTCCTTCATCGGACGGCCGGGGGCCACCTGGCGGGCGGTGGTCGCGGCGGTCTCGCGGAGCCGGTCGACATCGGCCCGCCACTGGTCGTACGCCTGGGCCCAGCGCTGCCGGGCAGCCGCCTTCTCGGCGAGGTAGCCGGCGTAGCCGTTGCCGTACCGGACGACGCGGCGCCGGTCGGCGTCCACCTCCAGCAGGCTGGTGGCGACACGTTCGAGGAAGACCCGGTCGTGGGAGACCGCCACCGTGGTACCGCGCCGGCTGCGCAGGTGTTCTTCCAGCCAGCTCAGGGCGCTCTCGTCCAGATGGTTGGTCGGCTCGTCGAGCAGCAGCACCTCCGGCGCGGCCGCCAGGACGGCCGCAAGCCGCAACCGGACCTGTTCGCCACCGGACAGACTGCCGACGGCACGGTCACGGCTCACCAGCCCGAGGCCGAGGCCGTGCAGGGCCCGCTCCACACGGGCGTCGGCGTCGTAGCCGCCGCGCAGCTCGAAGACCGTCATCAGTTCGCCGTACTCGACCATGCCCGACTCGTCGCCCTCGGCCATCGCGGCCTCCAGGCGGCGCATGCGCTGCTCGACGGCGTGCAGATCGCTCAGGGCCCGGTCGATGATCTGCTGGACGGTCGCCTGCCGGGCGGGCCGCTCGTCCTGGGCGAGATAGCCGACGCCACCGGCGGCGTGGACGACGACCTCGCCCTGATCGGGCCGTTCGCGCCCGGCGAGCAGGCGCAGCAGGGTGGTCTTGCCGGATCCGTTCTCGCCGATGATCCCGGTGCGCTCGCCGGGGGCGAGCGAGCACGTCACCGAGTCAAGGACGGGCCTGTCGTTGAAGGACTTGCTGACGGCGAGCGCGGTGATCTGGGTAGGCATGCGGGGACTCCGAAGCATTCGAGGACGGTGCGGCCGTCGAGGGCCGCGTGGTCGGGCGAACGCTTCGGAAGAGCATCGATCACTCCACTAGTGCGACAACTGATGCATTAAGATGCTTCCACAACGCCGTTTCCTGAGCAAACGGATTTCCTGGCGGTGGCTGCGCACCGTCCGTATTCGTACGTGGGTGCTCGACGCGGTCGCGGTGTCGGTCACGTATCGCTGGCTGTCGGTCGGTTGTCGGTGGCCTTTCGACTCCGGCACCTTCCACATTCGACTGAGGCCGGCACCTTCCCCAGAGATCCTGCCGGGTGCCCATCCGGCAGGCGTGCGACAGCAAGGAACCACCATGACCACTGACATCACGATCATCGGTGCCGGACTCGGCGACCTCACACTCGCCCGCGTCCTGCACGTGCACCGCATCCGGCCACCGTCTACGAGGCGGAGGCCTCTGCGACGGCGCGCACGCAGGGCGGGATGCTCGACATCCACGAGGACAGCGGACAGCCGGCCTTACAGGCGGCCGGCCTGACGGACGAGTTCCGCGGCCTCGTCCTGGAGGGCCGCCAGACGATGCGGGTCCTGGACCGGGACGGGAGCGTTCTGTTCGACCGGGCCGACGACGGTACGGGTGGCAGCCCCGAGGTGCTGCGCGGTGAGCTGCGGCGGACGCTCCTCGGCTCGCTCCCGGCCGAGACCGTCCGGTGGGGGCACAACGCCAGCGCGACCCGCGCCCTCGGTGAGGGCCGCCACCAGGTGATGTTCGCCGACGGCACCACCATCACCACCGGCCTGCTGGTCGGCGCGGACGGCGCGTGGTCCCGGGTCGGGCGCTGCTGTCCGACGCCCCCCCCGAGTACATCGGCATGTCGGGCGTCGAGACCTACCTGTTCGACGCCGACACCCGCCACCCGGCCGGCGCGAAAGCGGTCGGCGGCGGGTCGCTGTTCGCGCTCGCGCCCGGCAAGGGATTCCTGACGCACCGGGAGAACGGCGGCACGCTGCACACCTACGTGATGCTCGCCCGGCCGCGGGACTGGTTCGCGGACATCGACTTCACCGACGCCACCGCGGCCGGCGCACGGATCGCGCAGGAGTTCGCCGGCTGGGCACCGGAGCTCACCGCGCTGATCGCCGACGGTGACACCGCCCCGGTGCTGCGCCCCCTCTTCGCCCTGCCCGTCGAGCACCGGTGGGAGCGGGTGCCGGGGGTGACCCTGCTCGGCGATGCCGCCCACCTCTCGCTCCCGAACGGCGAGGGCGCCAACCTCGCCATGTACGACGGCGCCGGACTCGGCAAGGCCCTCCCCGCTCACCCCGACGACGTCGAGACCGCGCTCACCGCATACGAGCAGGCCATGTTCCCCCGCAGCGCTGCGGCCGCCGCCGAAGGCGCCTACGTCCACGAGTTGTGCTACCGAGACGACGCGCCCCACGGCCTGATCAACATGTTCACCGGGGCTCCCTCGGCCGGCGGCCCACGGCTCTCCCCCGACGATGGCGAGGGGCGGAGCGGAGGACTGACCTCCGCACAAGCCCAGCCACCCGGAGGGGCCGCCGGCAGCGCCCCTCCGGGTGTGCGGGATGCGACCACGCTGCCGGTGACGGCCAAGCTCTCCGAGAGCTTCACCTCCGACACCGACTTCGCGTGCACCTCCACCTGGAACCTTGACGGCAAGCGGTCCTCGAAGCGTGCGTCAGCGGACGCGGGGCAGCAATCGGTGACGATTCGTGTCGACCCGCGCCACGCTGGTCACAGCAGCATTCACGAGTCGGCCTCTTGGGGATTCACGGCCGATCGGTGCTGTCAGGGCGTCGCTTCCGCCTCCACCGGCTTGGGGATCAGGAAGGACGTCGCGAAGGCGGCGGCGATGAGGGCGGCTCCGGTGATGATGCCCGCGCCGTATCCGGTGGTGGACGTCTTGTCCGCGGGCTCGGCGGCGGTCTGGGCCGCGTAGACGAGGGCGAAGCTGAGGCCCGCGCCGAGGTTGAAGGCGCCCGCGTTCAGGCCCGGCAGGAAGCCGGGGTTCTCCTTCGGGGACAGGACGATGCCGAGACCGTTGAGGACGATGTTGCCCACACCCGCGTAGGTGATGCCGATGAGGATCGACGCCGCCAGGAGCAGCAGGCGGGAGTCGGCCCGCAGGGTGAGGAGCATCAGGGCGAGGGTGGCGGCCGCGCCGATGAGGCCGGTGCGCAGGATGCGGCCGTAGCCGTGGGTGGCGGCGAGGCGGCCGGCGAGAGGGCCCATGGCCAGGCCCGCGAGCGCGTACGGGATCAGGGTCCACCAGGCGGACTGTTCGGCGGTCATGCCGAAACCTGCCTGTGCGTCCTGGGCGAAGGCGGGGATCAGGCCGTTCATGACGGCGAACACGCCGGTCATGGTGAGGACGGTGGTCAGCAGCAGTGCCCAGGTGGAGCGCTGCCTGAGGTGGTGGGTGGCGACCAGGGGGTGGCTGCCGCGGGCCTCGGTGCGCCAGAACAGGGCGAAGGCGATGGCGGTGACGACGAACAGGGCGGCGACGAGCGGCCAGTTGGCGTCGGCGAGCTTCCCGGCCTCGTTCAGGGCGATCAGGGCCGCTCCGACCGAGACGACCAGGAGCGCGACTCCGGGCCAGTCCATGCGGTTTTCAGCATCCGCGGCCTTGGTGGCGACCGACTCGGGGGTGAGGGTGGCGACCAGGACGGTGGCGAGTGCGGCGACGGCGGCCATGGCCCAGAAGATGGCCTGGAAGCCATGGTGGTCGGCGAGGTATCCGCCCGCGAGGGAGTCGACGCCGGCGACGCCTCCGTTGACGGCGGTGATGACGCCGAGGAGGGTGCCGTACTTCTTCGGGTCGTGGACTTCGTTGCGGAGCATGATCAGGCACAGCGGCACGGTGGGTCCGGACACGCCCTGGATGACGCGGCCCGCGAAGAGCATGGGGATGCTCCCGGCGAGGGCCGCCATCACGCAGCCGACGGCCATGAGGGCCAGCATCCCGGCCAGGACCCGGCGTCGGCCGACGAGATCGCCCAGGCGGGGCAGGAAGAGCGAGAAGAGGGCCGCCGAGGTGAAGAACGCGGTCTGGGTCAGGCCGACGTCGGCCGAGGTCGCCCCGAGGGAGTCCTCGATGCCCTTCAGGGCGGGGCTGAGCATGCTCGCGTTGAGCTGGAAGGCGAAGCAGGCCGTCAGGAGCGCGGTGACCAGGACCCAGATCCGGACGGGGCCCTTGCCGCCCGTGGTGGCGGCCGGGGCACGGTCCGCTTCGGTGGAAGGGTGGTTCATGCGGGTACGTCACCGATCCGTTCGAGGGCGTCCACGATCAGGTCCCAGAAGCGCTGGTGGTCGAGGGTGACCGCCACCTGGGTGTGGCAGTCCTCGGGGGCGGGGGCGCGGAGGTCGGTGACGGTCATGCCGAGGGTGAGAGTGCCGGTGAGTTCGATGTCCACCGGGGCCTTGCGGACGGTCATGACGGTGGGGTCGATGACGTACGCGACGGCACAGGGGTCGTGCACCGGGGGGTGTTCGAAGCCCTGTTCCTTGAGGTACATGGCGCCGAAGAAGTCCAGGAGTTCGGTGACGAAGGCGGCGGGGGCGGTGCCGACTCCGGCGATGCGGTCGAGGACCTGCGGAGTGGCCAGCGCCTGGTGGGTGAGGTCGAGACCGACCATGGTGACCGGCCAGCTCTCGTTGAAGACGATGTGGGCGGCCTCGGGGTCGATCTTGATGTTGAACTCGGCGACGGGGCTCCAGTTGCCCGTGTGGTAGCCGCCGCCCATGAGGACGACCTCGCGCACGCGCTCGGCGATGCGGGGCTCTTTGCGTACGGCCAGGGCGATGTTGGTCAGACCCGCGGTGGGGACGAGGGTGATCTCGCCGGGCTCGTGGGCCATCACGGTGTCGATGATGAGGTCGACGGCGTGGCGAGGGTCCAAGGAGAGGGTGGGCTCGGGCATCGCGGGGCCGTCGATGCCGCTCTCGCCATGGATCCCGGGGGCCGTCTCGACGGTGCGCACCAGCGGGCGGGAGCAGCCTGCGGCGAAGGGTACGCCGGTGATGTTCGCGATGCGCGCGACCGAGAGGGCGTTGCGTGTGACCTTCTCCAGGGTCTGGTTGCCGACGACGGTGGTGACGGCGACCAGTTCGACTGCGGGATTGCCGTGTGCCAGGAGCATGGCGATCGCGTCGTCGTGCCCGGGATCGCAGTCGAGGATGATCTTTCTCATCGGGTTCTTTCTGGGTGCGTGACGGAGGACATGAGGGGGCCCTCAACCGTGGTTGTCAGTTTCACACCGTAACGTGACAAGGTTCGGCGCGTTTCACCGCGTTACCTGGGGATTCGGAAGCAGTCCGGGCAGTGCCTGCCCGGACTGCAGCTTCCGCCTGTGGCCCACCTTATGACCGCACAGCGGGGTGCTCAGTCAGCCTTTCGCCACCGGGCGCGCAGGCTGAAGGCGGCGCTCTTCGGGCGGCGCTCACGGGTGAAGACGCCCTTCTTGTTGCCGTCGACGCGGAAGACGCCGGGCGCGGTGGCGAAGTCGGCGAAGTGCCAGATCTGTTCTCCCACCACCGCGTCGACCCGATCGAATACCCGGTGATACACGTCGAGCAGCTCCGTCTGGTACTCCTCCGTCCAGGGGCTGGGCACGGCGCTGTGCAGGCCGGGGTAGGTGTCGGCCCCGTACTCGGTGATGACGATGGGCTTGTCGTGCCGCTCCGCCCACTGCCGCAGTTCGGCCTCCAACTCGGTCTCGGCCGCTGCCAGGTCATCGGGGCCGAAGTACCAGCCGTAGTAGCGGTTGAGGAGTACGACGTCGAACAGGTCGGTGACGGCGCACTGGTCCGGTGTTCCCATCAGCGCGTTGACGTAGGCGACGGGCCGGGTCGGGTCCAGGCGGCGGGTCTCGGCCGCCAGCGGGGCGAAGTAGTCGCGTGCCTCCGGTTGGACGTTGTCGGGCTCGTTCGCGATGGACCACAGGACGACGCTGGGGTGGTTCTTGTCGCGCGCCACGAGTTCCCGGATCGCCCGCAGATGGGTGCGCTGGGCGCGTTCGCCGATGGTGTCGGAGGAGAACGTGGTCACCTTGCCGGACGTGAAGACACCTCCGCCGATGTTGAGGTTGAGGCCGACCGCCGCCGTCTCGTCGATCACGACCACACCGTGGCGGTCGGCATAGTCGAGGACCTCTTCCGCGTAGGGGTAGTGCGAGGTCCGGAAGGAGTTCGCGCCGGTCCACTCCAGCAGTGCGAAGTCATGCACCATCAGCACGTCGTCGTGGCCCCTGCCGCGCACCGCGGCGTCCTCGTGTTTGCCGAATCCCTTGAAGTAGAAGGGGTTTCCATTGATCAGGAACTGCCTGCCCCGGGTTTCCACGGTGCGCACGCCGACGGACTGGCGGTAGTCGTCGACGATGCCGCCCGACGTGTCCGACAGCGTGGCCACCAGTTCGTAGAGGTAGCCGTCGCCCGGCGCCCAGGGGTGAACGTCGGGCACGCGTAGTGTGCCGACGGCACCGGTGGCGGTGGCCACCTCGGTGCCGGAGGCGTCGCGCAACGCCACACGGACCGTGTTCGCCTCCCCGGTGCTCTCCACCCGGTAGTCGACCACGCCGGTCGCGCCCTCGAAGCGCGTGGCCACGGTGATGTCGCTGATGTGCGTACGGGGGGTGGTGTACAGCCAGACCGACCGGTGCAGACCCGCGTAGTTGAAGAAGTCGTGGAAGTACCGCTGTGTCCGGCGGCCGTCGGAACGTTCCTCGACGCGGCCCGGCGGTATCGACTCCCACGTCAGCTCGTTGTTGACCACGACGGTGACACGGTTGTCCTCTCCGGGGCGCAGGTGTGCGGTGACGTCGGCCTCGAACGGTGTGTAGCCGCCTTCGTGCGCGACGACCTCGGTGTCGTTGATCCAGGCGGTGGCGCGGTGCGTGGCCGCGTCGAAGCGCAGGACGATCCGCTCCCCTGCCCACCGGGCCGGGACCCATACGCTCGTCTGGTACCACGCGTCGCCGACGTGGTCGCGGACTGTCGCGTCAGGGAAGATGTCGTTGTAGCTGGCCGGTACCGGGATGTCCACGGCCGCTGCGAGGGGCGAGCGCCACCAGCCTTCGGTGCGGCCTGCTCCCTCCGGGTCGAGCCGGAGCCTCCACAGACCGCCCAGTGAGCGGCGTTCGCGTGTGGGGCCGTCCTGCGGGCGAAGCATCTTCGGTTCTCCTGTTCTTCGCGTGGTGTCACGCGATGTTTCGATGAAATCGGCCCCGACGCGATTGCGGCTATTTGATGCCGGTGCTGGCGATTCCCTGGACGAAATGTTTCTGGAGGGCCAGAAAGAGGAGGACGATCGGTGTGACGACGGTTGCCGCGCCGGCGAGCAGCAGGCCGTAGTTGGTGCCGTTGGCGCCCACGGAGAACAACGCGAGCGCGACGGGCAGGGTGTAGTGCTCCTCGGTCTGGGCGATCACCAGTGGCCACAGGAAGTTGTTCCACTGGGCGAGGAAGGTCAGGATCGCCAGCGTCGCGAGGGAGGGACGGCAGAGCGGCAGGATCACTCGCAGAAACGTCCGCACCTCACCGGCACCGTCGAGGCGGGCCGCCTCGACCAGGGAATCCGGGATGTCGCGGATGAACTGGCGCATGAGGAACACCCCAAGCGGCGTCACGAGGAACGGCAGGATCAGCCCCAGGTAGGAGTTGCTCAGACCCATGTTGCTGACCAGGACGAAGAGCGGCACGAAGGTGGTGACGCCCGGAATGATCAGCATGGTGAGGACGAGGCTGAACAGAAGGCGTTTCCCGGCGAACTCGATTTTCGCGAACGCATACCCGGCCATGGAACAGAACAGCAGATTCCCCAGGACGCAGGCCAGGGCGACCAGCGCGCTGTTGAAGAAGTACAGTCCGAAGTTCTGCTTCGAGAGCAATTGGTCGAAGTTGACAAGCGTCGGAGCATCCGGGAGCCAGGAACTGGGATGAGCGACGATTTCGCCAGTCGGTTTGACCGACCCGAGAAACATCCAGGCGAACGGAGCCAGCGTCGCGAGGAGACCCAGAGTCAAGGCGCCGTACAGCAGCATGCGGGAAGTCGGGATGCGTCGGCGTGCGCTGATGTCGCGGTGGACCGGAACCGTGCTTGCGGTCGTGGTGATCATGTCAGGCCTTCGCGCGGAAGATGCGGAATTGAACGAAGCTGAGCAGCGCGATCGCGGCCACCAGCACGTACGAGGCGGCAGAGGCCACGCCGTAATTTCCGAAGCCGAACTGCTGGTACGCGTAGTAGCTGATCGACGTCGTGCTGTCCAGCGGACCGCCGCTGGTCATCACGAACGGTTCTTCGAAGAACTGGAGGTAGCTGACGCTCAGGAGTACCGCCACGATCAAAGTGGTCGGCCTGAGAAGCGGCAGGGTGATGCTGCGGAAAGCGCGCCAGCGGGTAGCCCCATCGATGCGGGCCGCCTCGTACAGTTCGGCAGGGACCGCCTGCAGCCCCGCCAGGAAAATCACCATGGGGATGCCGAAGTGGCGCCACACCGCCATCAGGATGAGCGCGGGCATCGACCAGTCCGGATCGTTCAGCCAGTCGGGGCCGTGGATTCCCACGACGGCAAGGATGGAATTGATCAACCCGTCCGGTTTGTAGAGGTACCTCCACACCACTGCGATGGCCACGATGCTCGTCACCACGGGGGCGAAGTACGCGACCCGGAAGAGTGCCTTCGCGCGCCGGATCCCCGAGTTCAGCGCGACGGCGAGGGCGAGGGCGATCACCATCGTCAGGGGGATTCCCACGGCGACGAAATAGAGGGTGTTGAGGACCGCGCGGACGAACGTCGGATCCGAGAACAGCGTGCTGTAGTTGTCGAGGCCCACGAAGTCGACCTGGAAGGGTGTCCGCACGTCCCGGCTGGTGATGTCGGTGACGCTCATCGACAGGGAGGAGACGACGGGCCAGACGCCGAAGGTGGCGAACAGCGCGATGAACGGCGAGCAGAATCCCCAGGCGATCAGCGTGCGCCGAAGGCGTCCCGACGCGGTCCTTGGTGGAGCCGTTCGCCGAGGGGTGGCGGCGCGGTCCGGTGGGGCTTTCACGGAGGCGGTCGGAGTCATCGCTGGTTTCCGGTTCCGATCGTCGAGGCCTTGGCCTGGATCCGCTGAAGAGCCGATTTCGGCGAGGAGATTCCCTTGGCGACCTTTTCGATCTCGGCGTCCAAGACCGCGGTGACTTGCTTCCACCTGATGGCGGTCGGCCCCGGCCGGGCGGTCTTGAGCTGGGACCGGAAGACACCGAGGGCGGTGTCCGTCGCGAGCTTGCCCTCGTTCCAGGCCGACTGCACGGCGGGAAGGTCGCCGGACAGCTCGTGCCATGCCTTCTGGCTGTCGGGCCGGGCCGTCCACCGGATGAACTTCCAGGCGCCTTCGCGGTTCTTGGCGTCCTTGAACACCGCCCAGTGCCCGCCGCCGATGTAACCGGCGTTGGAACGCGGCCCCGCCGGGAGCGGCGCGATCCCCACCTTGTCGTCGACGAAGGACGCGCCACCGGCGGACTTCAGCAGACCTTGCTCCCACGGGCCGGAGATGAGTGCGGCGGTGGACCCGTCGACGAACTCCGGCTCGATCTCTCCGAGGCTCAAAGGGCCGTTCCTGCTCACGGTCTTCGAGGTGAAGAACGACTGGTAGAACTCCAGCCCCTTGAGCGCCTCGGGGGTGTCGAAGGTGAACTCGGTCTTGTCCTCGTTCATGAGCCGGGCTCCGGCCTGCCACATGAAGGGCAACACGCTCTGCCAGCTCTGCGCAGCGCCGGTGGGCAGCGACAGGCCCCACTTCGCGCCCTCCTTCTGGAGGGCCTTGAGGAAGGGGCCGTACTCGTCCCAGGTCTTCGGCGCGGACACTCCGGCGGCCCGTGCCAGGTCCTTGCGGTAGAACAGGGAGCGGGTGTCCACGTACCAGGGGACGCCGTACGTGGCCCCTTCGAAGGCACTGCTGCGGACGGCACCCCGGTAGAAGGCCGAGTCGTCGACGAGCTTCGGCGGGACTTGCTCCAGCCCGCCCGTGGACGCGAACATCGCGAGATCCGCAGCGCCCACCAAGGTGGCGTCAGGGGTGTCACCGGACGCGATCGCCGTTTCGACCTTCTTGCCGTAGTCCTGCCACGGAACGGCCGTGACCTTCACCTTCGCCCCGGGGTTCGCCTTCTCGAACCGGGCGGCCAGCTTGGGCAGCAGCTCGCCCTCCGTACCCATGGCCCATACCGTGATGTCGCCGGTCGCGGGTGAGCTGTCGATGGGCGCGCCCGCGGACTCCTGTCCACGAGGGGTGCCGGTCCGACCGCAGCCGGTCATGAGCAGCGCGGCGGCCAATCCGAGAGCGCATGTCTTCGCGATGTGTGATCTGAGCATTCTTGCCTGTTCCTCTCCACCCGAGGGATGCGTGAGCGGCCCTTCCGCACGTCGTGGTGTAGGTGAGCGAGACGGTACAGCGAAACCCGAACAGGTGCCACAGTTTCGACGGGGCGAAAACCGGGGCGGGCGGGGGCGGAGCGCGGCGCGGCCGCGCCGCCATAGGGTTGATGCCATGACCCAAGAGACTCGCCCAGTCGCTCGGCGTGGCCCCTATGCCAAGAGCGCGCGACGCCGAGCCGAGATCATCAGCTCCGCCACCTCCGTCTTCTCGGCGCGCGGCTACCGAGGCGGGTCCCTGCGGGAGATCGCCAAACAACTCGATCTCAGCCTGACCAGCGTCGTGCACCACTTCCCCAGCAAGAGCGCGCTCCTGGTGGCCGTCCTCGAGAACGCCGACTTCGCAAGCGTCGACTCCTTCCAGTCGGACAGCCGGAGCGAGGGTGTGGCGTACGCCGTGCTGCAGTACGTTCGCCGCAACCTCGAGCGACAGGAGATGCTGCGGCTGCTCGCCCTCATGGCCGCGGAATCCTCAGCCCCGGACCATCCCGCGCACCAGTGGTTCCGTGACAGGTACGAGAGGGTCATCACCACCCTCGCGATCACCATCCGGCGGGACCAGGACAAGGGCCGGGTCTCCAACAGCCGCGACCCCCGCGCGCTCGCGGGGGCCCTTGTCGCCGTGTGGGACGGGCTTCAGCTCCAGTGGCTCATCGACCAGCGACTCGACCTCGTCGGCGGGATGACAGCCGCGATGGAAGATCTGCTGGGTACCCAACTCCCCCGCGACGCGTAGCCCCGTCCCTCCAACCGGTCCGTCAGGACGTGCGGGGTGCGCCCGGCGCGTGTGCTGCCGCGAGGTCGTCGTAGACGAGCAGGCCGTCCTCGCGCAGCCGCACACCCGGCGTCGGCACGTGGAGGTGCGGCTTCCCGTCATGCATCAGATGGTGCACCGGCGTCCCTCGCGCGAGGACGGCGAAGTCGGCGATCAGGCGGCGGTGGCAGCGCCACCAGACCGCTTCGCCGCACATCACCGCCGTACGGGCCATCGTGGCGTCGCGCAGCAGCCGTTCCATGGCGGCGAGGAAACCGGGCGTCCTGGTGTGTGCGGCATAGCCGCGAAAGGACGCGTTGCGCCAGACCACGTCCGGGCTGTCCGGAGGCGGTTTGCGAAACCCGCCGAGGTCGGGCTCCCAGCGGTAGGCGATCCCGTGTGCGGGCATCCACACCTCCAGCCGCTGCCTGGCCAGGTCCGGATCGCGGCGGCTGCCCGGGGCGATGCGTACGTCGACGACGGCCGTGACACCGGCGCCATGGAGCAGTCGGATGATCTGTTCGCGGCCGGCGGTGCCGTGCCCGAAGGTGATCAGTAGCGGTTCCATGTCCCTCCGCGTGGCCATCACAGCGGGTGGTGACCGGCGGGCCCTCATCGGCCGCCGGGACTGCCGCGACGGGTTACCAGGGCCGTCGTCTTCAAAGCGGGCGCCGCGCGGCATGCCGTGCGGCTGTGGTGGCGTGGGCCATCCGCCGTCCCGGGAGGATGCGTGGCACAGTGGCGATATGTGCGGCCGTTATGTGTCCACCCGCAGCCCGCAGGACCTGACCCGGCTCTTCGGCGTCCTCGACTGGCGCTCCGAGGAGACACTGGAACCGAACTGGAACGTCGCCCCCACCGACGAGGTCTATGCCGTCCTCGAGCGCGCCCCGCGCGGGGACGACGACGGAGCGTCGGTGCGCAGGGAGCTGCGGCCGCTGCGCTGGGGGCTGGTGCCCTCCTGGGCGAAAGACCCGAAGATCGGCTCCCGCATGATCAACGCGCGGGTGGAGAGCGTGCACGAGAAGCCCGCTTACCGCACCGCCTTCGCCCGGCGCCGCTGCCTGCTCCCGGCCGATGGCTTCTACGAATGGCAGCAGCTCGAGAGCGGCAAGAGCGGCAAGAGGCGCAAGCAGCCGTATTTCATCCACCCCACCGATGAGCAGGTGATGGCCCTCGCCGGCCTGTACGAGTACTGGCGCGACCCGGAAGCGGACGATGCCCCGGGCGCCTGGCTGATGACCTGCACCATCATCACCACCGAGGCCACCGACGCGGCCGGCCGCGTCCACCCCCGCATGCCGCTCGCCCTGGCCCCGGAGCACTACGATGCCTGGCTCGACCCTCACCGCGACGACGCCGACGAGCTGCGCGGCCTGCTCACTCAGCCCGCGGACGGCCACCTGAGCGCTCGGCCCGTTTCGACGGCGGTGAACAACACCCGCAACAACGGTCCGCAGCTCCTGGGCGAGGTCACCAGTTACCCGCCGGATTCCGGTACGCGGCCAGCAGATCGTCCGTGAGCCGGCCGACCACCTCGGCCACTTGGGTGCGCAGATAGTGGTGGCCGCCGGGGAAGCGGTGCACCCGGGCGCCGGCCGTCGTACGAGCGCTCCACTCGTGCAGGGTCTCCGGGTCGACCATCGGGTCGTCGAGTCCGCCGAAGACGCTCAGCCGCGCGTGCAGCGGCGGCCAGGCCCGCCGCGTATGGTGCAGCAGCGCCACCGCGTCCGCGAGGAACGGCGTGTAGACGGTGCGCGTGAGCGCGTCGTCGGCCGGTGGCTCCCAGCCCATGATCTCGGTGATGACGGCGATCCCGGAGCCGAGGTTGCGCGCGATGTGGTCGTCGAGGCCGTCGCGGTGGGGTGGTGGAACGGCGGAGAGGGCGAGCAGGTCCGGTTCGGTGCGTGACGCCGACCGGAGGCGGTGGGTGGCCTCGAAGGCGAGCAGCGCTCCGAAGCTGTGGCCGAAGACGGCGTAGAAGCCGTCGGCGGGTGGCCGGTGCCGCAGGTCCGCGGCGATCTCTTCCGCGATACCGGCGGCGGCCCAGCCGATGTCGGTGATCGACGGTTCCCCGGTGCGGGTGCCGCGGCCCGGCAGGTCGACGGCCACCAGGTCGAACAGTTCGGAGAACGCGGCGGTCCAGGGCAGGAAGAACTCCGATCCGGTGCCGGACGGTGGCACGCAGTAGAGCCGGATCCGCGCGGTCTGCCGGTCGGTGAGCCGGTTGAGCTTTGGGGCGGGGAAGGGCACAGGCGGTGTCATGCGCCTCGCCTGACCCGTCCGAGAAGGCGCGGGGCGAGCTGCCGGACACCGGCCGCGGTGGCCAGTTCCATCGTCGGGACGACGCAGTCCAGCCTGCGCTGCAGTACGGAGCTCAGCTCGGCCGCCATCAGCGACTCCAGGCCGAGCTGGTCGAGCCGGGTGTCGGGGTCGATGCGTTCCGGAGCGGTCTGCAGCACCGTGGCGAGCGCCGCGACCAGCACCTCGGTGACGAGGGCCAGCGCCTCGGGTTCGTCCGCCGAGCGCACCAGCTCCGGTATGTTCCGGTCGGCGTCGTGGGGATCGGCGTCCGGCGCGGGCAGGATCTCGGCGAAGCGCGGTGCGGCGACGGCGGGGAGGAGCTTCGCGGTCTGGGCCCAGTCCGTGTTCCCCACCATGACGACGTCCGCGTCGGGATCGGTGATCAGCTCGCCGAGAACCCGGGTGGCGGTCGTGGAGTCGAGTTCCCCGAACCCGGCCTGGCGCATGGTGTCGACCATGCCGGCCCGGTCGGCGTAGCCGGTGTCGGAGATGGCGCACCACTGGACGGCCAGTCCGGGCAGCCCCGCGGCCCGGCGCCGCCGGATGATCGCCTCGCCCGCCAGGTTGCCCGCGGCGTAGGTGCTCTGCCGGAGGTTGCCGGCGAGCGCGGAGATGGAGCTGTAGAAGACGAAGAAGTCCAGGGGCCGGTCTCGGGTGAGCCGGTCCAGGTGTGCCGTGCCGTTTAGTTTCGGGCTCACCACGGCGCGGGTCCGCTCGTCGTCCAGCTCCACCGCGGTGGCGTCGTCGAGGACGTCGTCGAGCACCATGGCGGCGTTGATGACACCGCGCAGCGGGTGGCCGGTGGCGTCGATCGCGGCCACCAGTTCCCGGGTGGCCGCGGGGTCGGTGATGTCGGTGGCGTAGGCGGTCGCCTGTGCCCCCTCGTCGGCGATGCGGGCGAGCACCGCGCGGGCCTCGGGGTGGGCGGCGCCGCTGCGGGAGGCCAGCGCCAGGTGGCGCGCCCCGCACCGGGCCAGCCAGAGGGCGGTGGCCGCGCCGAACCCGCCGAGCCCACCGGTGACGAGGTACGTCGCCTCCGGGTCCGGGGACACGGGAGGGCGGGGTGCGCGTACGGGGAGCGGTTCCGCGGGGTCGAGCGTGATGACGATCTTGCCGATGTGCCGGGAGTCCCGCAGCAGGGCCATGGCGTCGGCGATCTGGTCCGCCGGGTAGGTGAGGTGCGGCAGCGGCCGGTACACCCCGGACGCGACGTGCTCGGCCAGTTCGTCGATCATCTGCCCGGCCACCGGGCTGTCGCCCTGGAGCAGACTGGTGAGGTCGACCCCGAAGAAGGACAGGTCGCGGGAGAACGGCCGCAGGGCGAGCGCGTTGTCGGCGAGGATGTCGCGCTTCCCCAGCTCCACGAACCGGCCGTGCGGGCGCAGCAGTTCCATGCCGCGGCCCAGCGCCTCCCCCGCCACCGAGTTGACCACCACGTCCACCCCGCGGCCCTCGGTGATGTCGAGGACCTCGTCGGCGAAGCCGAGGCTCCGCGAGTCCCGTACGTGGGGGTAGCCGAGCAGGCGCAGCAGCTGGCGTTTGGCGGGGGTGCCCGCGGTGGCGATGACGGTGGCCCCGACGTGTTCGGCGTACCGCAGCGCGGCCAGCCCCACTCCCCCGGCGGCCCCGTGCACGAGGATCGTCTCGCCCGGGCGGAGCCGGGCCAGGTAGTCGAGGCCGTAGTGCACGGTGGCGAAGACCGTCGGGATGGTGGCCGCCTCGGTGAACGGCATGTCCTCGGGGATGGGGACGGTGAGCCGGGCCGGGCAGCGCACATGCGAGGCGAGGCTTCCGGACTGGGCGACCATCACCCGGTCGCCCACGGCCCGGTCGGTCACCCCGGCGCCGACGTGGGTCACCACTCCGGCGCATTCGAGGCCCAGCAGCGGGGTCCCGGTGTCCGGTGTCGCGGCCATGGGCGGCACCAGTCCCCGGGAGACCATGATGTCGGCGTAGTTGAGCGCGGCCGCCCGCACCTCGATGACCACGTCTCCCGGTCCGGGTTCGGGCGTGGCCACCGCCGTCCAGGCCGGTCCGTCGTCCGCCACGGCCAGGGCGAAGGGGCGGACGCCGCGGGTGGCGGGGCGGCGCTCGGTGATCCGTGGTACGAAGCGCCCGCCCCCGGTGAGCACGACCTCGTCCTCCTCGGTCCCGGCGAGCAGCTCCGCGCGGATGTCCGCCGCGGTGGCGCCCGGGGCCACCGCGATCCTGCGGACCCTCAGCAGGGGGTTCTCGCTGGTCAGGGTGCGGGCCTGGGCCCAGGCGGCGGCCGGGGCGGGGCGTTCGGGAACGGCGGTGCGCTCGCCGGTGGTCAGCACCCAGGCGTGCACCTCACGGCTCTCGGGCAGCGCCTGGCAGGCGGTGACCATCGCCCGGAGGACCGCCGCCTGCCGGACGACCAGGCCGACGGGGTCGGCCGTGTCCTCGGCGGCCTCGTCGCCGAGCATGACCAGGATCCCGGTGCTCTCCTCGGTGCCGGTCAGCTCGGTGCGGTTCAGCGCGGCGCCCCATCGCGCGGCGTCCTCGGAGGCGTCGATGTGGCTGACGGAGCGGCCCGGACCGCGCAGCCGTGCCACCACGGATGCGGCCAAGTCGTCGAGGCCGTCGGTCGCCACCAGGAAGTGGCCGGGCGCGGTGGCGGCGGGTTCCGGCGCGGTGTGTTCGCGGTCGCCCCGGTCGGCGAGGAGGACCGAGCAGGTGGGCTCCTCGCCGACCTGGGCCACGTCGGTGAACCCGGCGGAGCGCAGGACGTGGGGCCACTGGTCCCGGGCCAGCAGCATGTCCTCGCGCAGATCGGTGTCGGTGAAGCCGGTCGCCGAGGGGAGCAGTCCGTAGCAGGGGGCGAAGAGGTCGTTGTCGTGGAACTCCACGGCGAGCAACCGGCCACCGGTGTCGAGGAGTTCGGCGACGTGGCCGAGGGCCCGGCGCACGTCGGTGGTGGCGTGCAGGACGTTGGCGGCGATCACCAGGTCGAAGGAGGCGGCGTGGAAGCCCTGTTCGGTGGGGTCCCGGTCCAGGTCCAGCGTCCGGTAGTCGAGGAACCGGTGGCCGGCGAACCGGTGGCGGGCGCGGGGGAAGAACGCGCTGGAGATGTCCGTGTAGGCGTAGGTGGTGCGGTCGGCGGGCAGCCGGGGCAGCAGCCAGGCGGTGGTGGACCCGGTGCCGGCGCCGACCTCCAGGATCCGCAGCGGCCGGTCCGCGGGCCAGGCGTCGATCAGTCCGGTGAGCAGTGCCCCCGCCATCCGGTTGAGGTAGTGGTGTACCACGGAGGTCGTGTAGTGCAGCTCGGCGAGGCGCTCGGTGTCCGAGAAGAGCAAGCGCATCGGGTCGACGTCTCCGGTGAGCACACCGGCCAGTTGGGGCCCGCACCGCGCGTACAGGAGCAGCTCCGGCGCCATGGCGGGGAAGTCGCGCAGCAGACCGGCGAGGAGCCGGTCCGGTTCCGGGGTCCGGTCGAGCACACCTTCCCGTTCGGCGAGCGCCCGCAGGTTCTCGTACAGCTCGCGGTTGGCCGGTCGCTCGCCCCTGTCCTCCAGTTCGGCGAGCGCGGCCGTCACGAAGTGGCCGGTCAGGTGTTTGACCCGGCGTACGAAGGCGGGGCTGTCGTGGCGCCGGGCCGCGGCGCTCAGCGCCGCCACTTCCGGGGCCCGCGCGGCGGCGAGCGCGGTGGCGGTCGGCTGCCCGGCCGGGCCGGTGGCCCCGGGCAGTGGTGCGGCCCGGAGCGTGGTGACGATGCGGTCGATGCCGCTCGCGGCTCCCTTGTTGCGGCGTACGTGGACTCCGCGCAGCTCCATGGCGACGGTGCCGTCCGGGTCCGCGACGCTGATGTCCACGATCGCCTCGCGCAGCGTCAGGTCACGCGTACGGATCAGTGCCACGCCCCGGTCGGCGGGGGTACGCCAGAACCGGACCCGCTCCAGTGTGGCGGGCAGGAACTGGTGGACTTGGCCGTTCTCGGCGCGGGGAAGCAGCGCCGCGATGGATTGCAGCGTGGAATCGATCAGGGCCGGGTGGGCGTGGAACCCCTGCGCCCCGGAGGGGTTGGCGTAGTCGGCGAGCACCGTGTCGTCGGCCACGGCGAGCCGCTGGACACCGCGGAACGCCTCTCCGTAGGCCAGCTCTACCTGCCGCATCCGTGCATAGTGCCGTTCACCGGAGATCTCGGTCCGGGCGGCCGCGCGGATGGCCGCCACGTCCAGGGGCGCCGGAGGCTCGCCGTGCAGCCGGCGCACTCGCGCCTTCGCGTGTTCCTGCCAGTCCTCCTCGCCCCGGCGGGAGGCCACGCGGAGCACTTCACCTGCGAGGCGGGTCTGCACGGTGGTGTCCATACCGGGGTCGTCCCACGGCAGTACGAGCGCCTTGCCGATGTCGAGGCCGGTGACTTCCACGGCCCCCTCGTGGCCGCTCCGGTCGTGGCCGCTCCTGTCGTGGACGCTCCGGCCGGCCGCGAGCGCCATCTCCAGGTACGCGGCGCCCGGCATCACGACCGCCCCGCTCACCCGGTGGTCGCCGATCCAGCCGTGCCGCGACGGCTCGACCGGGGTCTGCCAGGTCGGTTCCACGGTCGGCAGCCGGTCGCCGAGCAGCTGGTGGCCCGACTCCTGCCCGCCGCCCGGTCGCGCCGACCACCAGTCCGGGCCGCCGTTGAAGTGGGGCTCGCGCTGCCATGGGTAGGCGGGCAGCGGCACCACCTTGCCGCGTACCGGGAACCAGGTGTCCCCGTCGGCCTCGGCCCCGGCGGCGAGCACCGCCGCACAGGTGGTCCGCACCGCGGCGGCGCCGGCCGCCTCGCGGGACAGCGTGCCGACCGTGGTCACGGGCCGGTCCACGGTGGCGCACTGCCTGCGCAGATAGCCCAGCAGCACCGGATGGGGGCCGATCTCCACGAGCGTGCCGCAGCCGTGCTCGTCCACCAGGCCGGTGACGGCGGGCCCGAACAGCACCGGCTCCCGGATGTTGCGCCACCAGTATCCGGCGCCCAGGTCGGTGCCCGGCAGTGTCCCGCCGGTGACGGTGGAGACGAACGCGGCGGTACCGGCTCGTGGGGCGAGCCCGGCCAGCGACGTGTGCAACCGGTCCCGGATGGGTTCCATCGACCGGCTGTGGAAGGCGTAATCCAGGTCCAGCTCCCGGACGAACACACCGCGGCGGAGCAACTCGTCCCCGAACGCGGCCAGTTCGGCGGCTGGCCCGGAGAGGGTCACATCGGTGGGACTGTTCACCGCGGCCAGCTCCAGGTCCCGGCCGGCGATCAGCGCGGTGACCTCGTCGGCGGGGAGCCCCACCGCCGCCATCCGGCCGCCACCGGCGGTGTCGGCCTGCGCGTGACCGCGTTCGGCGATGACCCGGCAGGCCGACGGCAGGTCCAGCGCCCCGCAGGCGTGCGCCGCGGCCACTTCGCCCACCGAATGCCCCGCCACCGCGGCGGGCCGGATGCCACGCTCCCGCAGCAGTGCGGTCAGCCCGATCTGCACCGCGAACAGCAGCGGCTGGGCGATCTCGGTCCGGTGCAGCTCAGGCCGCGCGGACCTCAGCTCCCCCAGCACCGACCAGCCCAGGTGTCCGGCCAGTTCGGCGTCCACCTCGGCGACGGCGTCGCGGAACGCCGGTTCGGCGTCCAGCAGTTCCGCGCCCATGCCCGCCCACTGGGCGCCGTTGCCGGAGTACACGAACGCCACCGGCCCCGGGCTCGCGCTCCCCGCCGCTCCCCCGCTCAGGGGGGCGCCCTCGGCGATGGTCTCCAGCAGCGCGGCGGCCTGTTCGGCGCTGTCGGCCAGGACGGCGGCCCGTTCACGGTGGTGTCCGCGCCGGACGCAGCTGGTGAAGGCGATGTCGTAGAACGCGTCGGTGGTGTCCCGGAGCCGGGCGGCGGTACGGGTGACGGCCTCGGCGAGCGCCTTGGGGGTGGCCGCCGAGACCAGCACCGGCAGGGCCGTCGCCTCCGGCGGCGGGGTGGCGGAGGGCGGGGGTGGCGGGCCGAGGACGGCGTGGGCGTTGGCCCCGCCGAAGCCGAACGAGTTGACCGCCAGCGCACCGGGGGCCAGGGGCCGCGGCGCGGTCACCGGCTCCAGGCCCAGCGCGGAGAAGTCGATGGCGGGGTTGAGCGGTTCGGCGTGCAACGACTCCGGAATCACACCGTGGCGCAGCATCAGCACGCATTTGAGCAGACCGGCCATGCCCGCCCCGGACTCCAGGTGGCCGAGGTTCGACTTCACCGAGCCGATGGGCAGCGGCGTACGCCGGCCCGCGCCGAGCGCCTGCCCCAGCGCCCGGCACTCGATCGGGTCGCCCGCCTGCGTACCGGTGCCATGCGCTTCCACATAGGACACCTCCTCGGGGCGCACCCCGGCGCGGTGGTGCACCTGGCGCATCAGGTGCTCCTGGGCCTGTGCGCTGGGCAGCGAGAGCCCTGCGGTGCGTCCGTCCGCGCCCACTCCGGTGCCGAGGACCACGGCGTGCACGGTGTCGCCGTCCGCCGTGGCGTCGGCGAGGCGCTTGAGGACCACCACGGCGCCGCCCTCGGCGCGGACGTATCCGTCGGCGTCCGCGGAGAAGGAGCGGCAACGGCCGCCGCGGGAGAGCATGGACGCCTTGGAGAACCCGATGAAGTCCCCCGGGCTCAGCAGCAGATTGATCCCGCAGGCGAGCGCGACGCCGCCCTCTCCGGCGTCCGCGGCACGGAGGTGTGCACAGGCCTGGTGCAGGGCGACCAGGGACGAGGAACAGGCGGTGTCCACCGCCATGGACGGCCCCCGCAGGTCGAACAGGTGCGAGATCCGGTTGGCGGTGTTGCAGAGCGCCGCGCCCGCCATGGTGTACGCCGTGATCGCCTCCGGGCGGGCGTACTGGAGTTGGCCGTAGTTGGCGTTGCTCACGCCCACGTGGACCCCGGAGCCGGACCCGGCGAGGGTCGCCGGGTCGATTCCGGCGTCGTCGAGGGCTTCCCTGGCCATCTCCAGCAGCAGCCGCTGCTGCGGGTCCATGCGGCTGGCCTCACGGGGCGACAGCCCGAAGAACGCGGCGTCGAACCCGGTGATGTCCTCCAGGAATCCGCCCGCGGCCGAGTACGCCTTGCCGGGCCGTCGTGGATCGGGGTCCACGAACCGGCGCGTGTCGAACCGGTCCGCCGGTATCTCACCGACCAGATCGCGCCCGTCGGCGAGCGCGGCCCACAGCTCCTCGGGCGCCGTGATGCCACCCGGCAGTCGGCAGCTGAGCCCGACGATGGCGATATCGTCGGCCTGCTCTTCACGGGCGAACGGGGCGGGCAGCGTGGACGTGTTGTGTTGCGCCATCGCCACCGACCCTATCAACGGCCAAGCCCCGGTCGGCGGGTTGTGGCCGGCACGCGGCGGGTCGCCCCGGGGCCGGGTCGACAGGCTCGCGCCCGGCGTCGACGCCCGGCTCCGGAGCCCGGTGGCCGCTGTGGCTGCCGTGGCCGGAGAGAATGCCGCGGGACCGCTCAGCGGAAGTATTCCGTGAACCTGGCCATGGCTTTCAAGTCGGCCTGGGCGTCCTCCCAGTCGAGGCTCTGGAGAAGCTGCGTCGTCCCGGCGAGGCCGGGCCGGTCGAGGCCCGGCCGGTCATTCTTCCGGCTCCGTTTGCGGCCCGGAACCGGCCGGAGGCACCAGCATCCGCGTGAAGGACTCGGCGACCGCGGCGATGTCCACCTCGGGGCCGTGCATCCACTGGATCTGCAGGCCGTCCAGCACCGCCAGCACCGCCCTGGCCAGGTGCCCGGCCGGCAGGTCGGCCCGGATCACCCCGGCCCGCTGCGCCTCTTCGAAGTCCTGTGTGACCTCCGCCGCGAGGTCCCGGTAGCGCTCGGCGAAGTAACCGTGCGCGGGGCTCTCCGGATCGGTGGCCGCCGCCGAGAGCGTGACGTACAGCTTGGCAAGCCCGGGGTGATCGGTGGTGTGACGCGTGCTCGCCACCATGATGTCGATCATGCTCCGGTCCTCTCCGGCGCCACCGGCGAGCGACTTGCCCAGCACGTCCCGCCGGTCCAGGACCGCGAGGAGCAGGTCGTCGCGGGTGGGGAAGTAATACGTCAGCGCGGGCTGCGTCACCCCGACCCGGTCGGCGATGTCCTGCATGGAGGCTCGTTCTCCGTGCTCGTCGATCGCCTCGTAGGCGGCCTGCAGGATCCGTTCCCGTCGCTCCGCGCTCTTGCGATACGGACCCCGGGGCTTTCGCTGGTTCGTCATTCGTCAGACCGTAGTTCACTTCGCTGGACGGGAGACCGGCGTGTGACCTGGGCCCCGACCGTGATCGTCGCCGTGTGGGGGAGGTCGTCGGCGGCGAGTCCGGCCAGCATGGTGACATCGCCCGGCTCGATGCCGCGGCGCCCGTCGGTCAGGGTGTGGTGGAGCCGTTCGACGGGGGTCTCCAGGACGACGCGCACAGCCGGTCCGGAGCAGGGGCTCCGGACCGGCTGTGCGGGGGGTACGTACGTCAGCCGGCGGCGGCCACGGGTTCACGGTCCGTCCCGGCCGTCGGCTTCGGGTCGGGCTCCGTGGGCTTCTCACCCGGCGCGGAGGCGGCCTGCGGCTCGGGGGTGTGATCGGAAGCGGAGGTGTAGGGGATCTCGCCACGGAGGACGGCCTTGGCGCGGTCCTCGTCGAGCTGACCCTCCCACTTGGCCACCGCCAAAGTGGCGACACCGTTGCCGACCACGCTGGTCAGGGCGCGGGCCTCGGACATGAAGCGGTCGACGCCGAAGATGAGCGCCAGCGCTGCGGCGGGTACGTGGGGAACCGCGCTGAGGGTGGCGGCCAGGGCGATGAAGCCGGAGCCGCTGACACCGGCGGCGCCCTTGGAGGTGACCAGCATGACGGCGAGCATCGACAGCTGCTGGGTGAGGCTGAGGTCGATGCCGAGGGCCTGGCCGAGGAAGACCGAGCCCATGGTCAGGTAGATGGCGGTGCCGTCGAGGTTGAAGGAGTACCCGGCGGGCAGTGTGATGCCGACGACCGGCTTGGAGGCGCCCGCGTGCTCCAGCTTGCCCATCATGCGCGGCAGCACCGGCTCGCTGGACGAGGTGCCCAGGACGATCAGCAGCTCCTCCCTGATGTAGCGGAGGAAGGGCAGCAGACGCAGTCCGTTGAGGCGCATGACCGCGCCCAGGACGACCAGGACGAAGAACAGGGCGGTGAGCCAGAAGGAGCCGACCAGCAGGAAGAGGTGGCGCAGGGTGTCCAGGCCGTAGTTGCCGATGGTGAAGGCCATGGAGCCGAAGGCGCCGACCGGGGCCAGCCGCATGATCCAGCGGATGAGCGTGAACAGGACCTTGGACAGCTTCTCGATGCCCTGGGTGAGCCCCAGCCCCGCCTCACCGGCGGCGTTCAGGCCGAAGCCGAACAGCACCGAGATCAGCAGCACCGGCAGGATCTCGTGACCGGTCAGCGCGCCGAGCAGCGTGTCCGGGATCATGGCGAGCACGAACGCGGCGAAGCTCTCGTGGCTCGCGGTCGCCTCCGGCGGCAGGCCCTCGGTGGAGAGAGTGGAGACGTCGACGTGCAGTCCGCTGCCGGGCTGGACCACGTTGACGACGACCAGGCCGATCACCATGGCGACGGTGGTCAGCACCTCGAAGTAGATCAGCGCCTTGAGGCTGACCCGGCCGACGGCGCGCGCGTTGCCCATGGAGGCGATGCCATGGACGACGGTACAGAAGATGATCGGCGCGATCATCATGCGCACCAGGGCGATGAAACCGTCGCCCAGGGGTTTCAGCTCGGCTCCGAACGACGGCCACAGCCAGCCGACGGCGGCCCCGGCGAGGACACCGATCAGGCACTGCACATAGAGCAGGGACAGCAGCCGGCGGATGCGGCGCGGTGGAGCGGTGCCGGTACCCGGCGCGGCGTCGTTGCGGCTCATGCGTGGCGTCCTTCCAGGACGGGAACGAGAAGTTCGGCTCGGGCGATGCGGCGGGCGGCGCGGTGCAGCAGCACCGTGGGGGACGTGCCGTCCGCCGCGGGGACGGCTTGGGCGGTGATGACACCTGCCGGGGTGCCCAGGCGCAGCGTGCCGTCGGCGGTCTGCCGGGCGAGGCGGTGGGCGAGCGTGCCGGGGATGGCGGCCGCGGTGGCCAGGGCGACGGCGGAGGTGAGACCGATCGCCGGGTGGGGGGCGTGCATGGAGACCATGCGCACGGCCAGGTCGTACTCGTCCTGTGCGACCAGGGTGCCATGCGTGGTGCGGTACGGGGCAGGTCCCGCGACGACACCGACCTTCGGTACGGCGTGGCCGACGGGATCGCTCTCCTCGGCCAGCCCCATGGCCAGGGCGGCCCGGCGGCGCAGCACGGTGAGCGCGGGCACCGCCGTGGAGAACTCGGCCGGGGATTCGGTGCCGTCGAGGCCGAAGGCCTTGGCCTCGAACAAGGCGGCCGGGGCGCCGGCGTCGACCAGGGATGCCTCGACCGGGCCGGTGGGCCCGGCCAGGGTGTCCAGGGCCCGGCCGGTCGGCAGGGCGCGCCCCGTGGTCGTACCGGCCGGGTCCTCGAAGCCGAGCAGGACCGGCACACCGAGCGCGGCAGTGCCCGGCACCGCGGCCGCGCCCTCGTCGGGGGCCGCGCCTGCGGGGGTGGGGATGGTGCCGCTGAGGCGGGCCCCGGTGTTGACGTTGAGCATCCGCACCGTGGTGGAGTCCGACGTGATCTCTACCAGGCCGTTGTGGACGGCGTACAGGGCGACGGCGGTGGCGCAGTTGCCGCAGTTGCTGGTCCACTCCACGTGCTCGTCACCGATGCCGACCTGCGCGAAGGCGTACTCGACGTCGATGTCCGGTTCGGGCGACGCCTGCACGATCGCGGCCTTGGAGGTGGTCGAGGAGGCACCGCCGACACCGTCGATCTGGCGGGGGTCGGCGGCGTTGTAGGCGGCGAGCAGCAAGGTGTCGGCATCCACACCGCTCGCCACCACGTCGCGGCGGTCGAAGATCCAGCACTTGCTGGTTCCTCCGCGGATCATCTCGCCCTGCAGACGCAACACAACAGACTCCTCGTGGAAACCCCGACGGCCCTTCCGTGTGGGGTGTGATCCACAGTGGGCGCGGAGAGCGTGAAGTACAATCACGGAAATCTGCATGGCTATTAAGTTGAAGTTAATCCTGGAGGTGGACGGTGCTTGATGTCCGGCGCATCCTGCTCTTCACCGAGGTCGCCCGCCGAGGCTCGGTCACCGCGACCGCGCGGGCTCTCAACTACACGCCGTCAGCGGTGTCCCAGCAGGTCAGCCGCCTGGAGGCGGAGGCCGGGCAGCCCTTGCTGCAGCGCCATGCGCGGGGTGTCACGCTCACCGACGCGGGACGTGCCCTGGCGATGCGCGGGCAGCGGATCGAGCGTGAGCTGACGGCCGCGGAGAACGAGCTCGCCGACTTCGCGGGGCTTCGTGCGGGCACCCTCCGCATCGGCACCTTCCCCACCGTGGGCGCTTCCCTCCTCCCCCGGGCCGTGATCGCCTTCCGGGAAGCGCACCCGGACGTCACGCTGACGGTGCGCAGCGCCCGCATCGCGGGCCTGTGGGCGATGCTGGAGAACCGGGAGATCGAGATGTCCCTGATGTGGGACTACGACTGGAACCGCATCGACCGCGAGGACATCGTCGTCACCCCGCTCGCCGACGACCCCCCGGCCCTCCTCGTCAGCAAGGACCATCCCCTCGCCGACCGTCCCATGGCCGCCCTCGCGGACTTCGCGGACGATCCCTGGATCACCCGCGCCGACCACCACCCGGTGGCCGAAGCTCTCGCCCGCAGTTGTCACACGGCCGGTTTCGAACCGCGGATCGCCTACGAGGCCCACGACTACCAGGAGGCCCAGGCCATGGTCGCCGCGGGCATCGGCGTCGCCCTCGCGCCCACCCTCGCGCTGGAAGGCATCCGGAGCGGCGTCAGCGTCCTGCCCCTGCAACCCCCCGCGCCGGTGCGCCGCATCCTCCTCGTCCGCATGAGCGACCACATCCTCACCCCCGCCGCCCAGTCCTTCGCGGGCTTCCTGCGGGACAGCGCGACGGCCGGTACGTCAGCGGGTCAGGGGCTGGACCCGGTCGCGGAGCGTGCCCCGGGTGGAGCGTCGGCCCCCTCGGGGGCGCGCCGGGACGCGTGGGCTTCGGCGAGGAGGAGGTAGCCGGCGGCCGTCCAGGTGTAGGCGCGGTCGCGCAGCCCGCTGCCGGCGAGGGCGTCGAAGTTCTCCGCGAAGCCGTGGCGTTCGCACAGGGCTCGGAAGCGGGCGCTGATCTCGTCCGCGAGCCGGTGGTGGCCACCGCGCCGCAGTCCGTCCTCGACGAGGATGGTGGCGGGTGCCCAGATCGGGCCGCGCCAGTAGCCGTCCGGGCGGTAGTGGGGCGAGGTGGGAAGCTCGGTGGCCAGCCCGTAGGGGGTCAGGTGTGCCTCGATCCGGGCGGCCAGGGTGGTGGCGATGTCGTCGGGCAGGTGCTCGCCCAGCACGATCGGCATCAGGTCGAGCAGGCTGGAGCCGCTCCAGGTCTCGCCGCTCCCGGCGCCCCGGGCAAGGAACCGCTCCCCCGTCCAGAGTTCGCCGAGCATGGCCGCCTGGGTCTCCCGCGCGGTGCGTGTCCACTTCCGCGCGTCGTCGGGGTGGCCGAGTTCGGTGGCCAGGGACGCGAGTTCACGCAGTTGCAGGACGAGGAACGCGGCGAGGTCGGCGGTGACGACGACGCGTTCGCGGTCGAAGGTGGTGGCGTTGTCCCAGCCGCTGTCGTTGCCGTGCTGGTAGTGGGGCAGGGCGGCGCCGGGCGGGCGGCGCGCGGTGAGCCAGAAGTTCGTCCAGCGCCGCAACCTGGCGTAGATCGCGGCGAGTTCGGCGCGGTCGGGGGGTTCGGGGAGGCGTCTGCGCAGGTGGCCCAGGGCCCAGCCGTGGATGGGTGGTTTGACGAAGTTGCGCAGGACCTCCGAGTGGGTCACCGAGTCGGGCAGGGCCCCGCTCTCGTCCTGGTGGTCGAAGGGCAGTGAGAACTGGTCCCAGGCCAGCGCGGGCGCTCCGGGCGCCAGGGCGAGGGCGTTGAAGCAGTGGTCCCAGCTCCAGACCTTGTCCATCCAGTGCTTGGACATCAGCACGGCGGGCCGCGTGACGAAACCCGCCGGGTCGACCGTCGCCGACCACAGGACGTACGCGGCGAGTTCGGCGGCCGGGGTGCGGGAGGAGCGCCAGGGCGCCACCGCGTCGGCGAATGCCGTGAAGCTGTGTTCCGCCGCGGCCACCACCTCGCTGAACGTCGTTCCGGCGGTGTAGGGGGCGCGTGCGGTGTCGAGCTCTTCGATGGCGGCCTCCCACGTCTCGCCGGGGCGCGCGCCGACGTCAAGGCCGCGCTCGGCTGTGCTCAGGGCCTGGTCGCCGGTGACACCGCGTACGTCGCCCGCCAGGACGGTGACCCGGTAGCGGCGGCCGGTCTCGTACGAGGTGAACACATACGACCCGTCCACCGGGTCACGGTAGAAGTAGGAGCCCGTGAACGGGGTCAGCCGCTGTGCCGCCGCGGTGACGCGCAGCCCCGGCCCGTCTCCGCGCAGGCGCACGGTGTCCGGCGACGCGTAGGCGAGGCCGATCGCCCCGCCCTCGGGGGTCGTCCAGCTGAGGAGGCCGGGTGTCGCCGTGACCCGGGTCGTGATCCGCTCGCGGGCCGTCGGATCGAGGGGGACGAGGCGCAGGACGGCGTGCATGCCGTTCTGGTGGGACACCAGGTGAAGGTCGTCGGCACGGGTCTTCTCCGCCAGCACCGGGGAGATGCCGAACCAGGACCCGTACGTGCTGAACGGGATGTCGCGTACGGAGAAGGCCGGGCCGGACCGGGCTTCGGTCATGCGCCGCGACTCGTCTCGTGCCAGGCGGGCCCGGTGCTGGCGCGCAGGGAGACGGGCGGCGCCAGCAGGTGGTGGCGCGGCGCCGCGTCGGGCCGGCCGAACCGCTCGACGAGCAGTTCGACGGCGAGGCGCCCCATCCGCCCCGCCGGCACGTCCGCCGCGGTGAGCTGCGGGGTCACCGTCTCCGCCCACCGACTGGCCACCACCCCGGTGACGGAGAAGTCGCGCGGCACATGGCGGCCCGCCACGGCCAGGCCACGGTAGAGGCCGCCCAGCGCGGCCTCATTGAGCGTGACCAGCGCGGTGGTGGCCGGATCGTCGCGCAGGATCCGCTCCAGGCACGTTTGCCCGGAGGGAGCGTCGTCGCCGCAGCAGTAGGTCCGCACGGTGAGGCCGCGCTCGGCGGCGGCCTTGGTGAAACCGTCCAGCCCGCGGTGCGCGGACTCGTACCCCGCGCGCAGCAGGTGTTCGGGCCGGTTCACCAAGGCGATCCTGTGGTGGCCCAGGTCGGCGAGGTGATGCACACAGGCCGCGGCCAGCGCGGTGTGATCCAGGCCGACCCACCAGTGGCCGTCCGGGCGCGCGGTGCGGCCGATGCAGATGGCGGGGAAGTCCTCGGCGGCGAGGTGGTCGATCCGGTCGTCCTGGAGCCTGATCTCCATCAGGATCGCGCCGTCGACCCGCCGCTCGGCCAGCAGCCGCTGGAACGAACGGTCGCTGTCCACGCCGCTCGGCGAGAGCAGCACGTCGTAGTCGTAGGCCGCCGCGGCCTCCACCACGCTGCCGATGAAGTCCAGTTGCATGCCGGTGTAGTGGTTTCCGGCCGGAGGGAAGACCAGGCCGATCGTGCTGGTCCGGCCGTTGGCCAGGGCACGCGCACTCGCGTTGGGGCGGTAGCCCAGTTCGTCGATGACCCGCTGGATCTTTTGCCGCGTCCCGTCCGACACCGAGCGCTTGCCGCTCAGGGCGTAGGAGACGGTGCTGCGCGAGACACCGGCCCGCTTGGCGATCTCTCCGATGTTCACGGCGCCCCTTCGCCGACCCGGTCCGGAAGCGGACCGGTTGTCGAACCGGTTCGCATGAAGGGACGTTAGGACCGGCCGCCAGCCGCCGTCAATCCCCCGCGCACACTTCGAGAACCCGCAGTTCGATCCGTGCCGGAGGTATTGCTGGGTGTTTTCGGGCGGTGCTAGCTTCCGTCGAACCGGTTCGCATGGTGGACGAGATGGATCACCCAACGGAGACCTCAATGCGACGCAGACACAGCAGAAGCAGAGCAATCGCCGGTGCCGCGGCCATGATCGCCCTCGCCGCCCTGCTCGCCGTACCCACCGCGGGCACCGCCCGCGCGGCGGAGCCGGAGCGCCTCACCATCGACCTCGCCACGGACACCGGCGCCTTCCACGGCGGTGCCTCCGGCTCGCTGTACGGGATCTACGGCGATGGCGTGCCGAGCCGCAACATCGTCGAGGGGATGCACGTCCGTACGGTCTCGACGAAGGCGCAGGACGGCCCCCAGCATCCGGGGGCGGACGCGCTGGAGGTCCTTCCGTCGTTCGTGGACTCCGGCGGCAAGGACGTCTACATCTACATGACCGACATCTACCGTGGCTTCCCCTACCAGTGGCCGGGGGCGGACGGCCCCGCGCGCCTCGCCGACTTCGAGGCGAAGATCAAGAAGCAGGTCGAGCAGGTCCTGACCATGGGCGCCTACAAGGACCACGTCGTCTACGTGCCCTTCAACGAGCCCGAAGGGAACATGTTCGGCACGGGCGAGTGGAGCTACAACAAGGTCTCCTGGCTGGAGGACCCGCAGTACTACTTCGCGGCCTGGAAGAAGGTCTACCGACTCATCAAGGGCCTCGACCCGCATGCCCGCATCGCCGGTCCGAACACCAGCGTGCTCTACGACCAGGTCAAGGGCTTCCTGCGGTACGCCAAGGCCAACGACGTGGTCCCGGACGTGATGACCTGGCACGAGCTGTCGTCGCCCGCCGCGGTCCGCACGAGCGTGGCCACGTACCGGCAGATGGAGAGGGAGGCCGGGATCGGCCCGCTGCCGGTCAACGTCAACGAGTACGGCCACAACTACCACCTCTCCGTGCCCGGCCAGGTCGTCCAGTGGGTGTCCGCCATCGAGGAGTCCAAGATCGACGCCGACCTGGCGTACTGGAACATCGACGGCAACCTCAACGACTCCGCCGTCGAGGCCAACAGGGGCAACGGGCAGTGGTGGCTGTTCAACGCCTACGGCCAGATGTCCGGTCACACCGTGAAGGTGACGGCTCCCCACCCCAACCAGCAGTACACCCTCCAGGGCGTCGCCACGCTCGACGCGGCCAAGAAGCAGTCCCGGGCGCTCTTCGGCGGCAAGAGCGGTGACGCCGACGTCGTGTTCGAGAACGTCGACCCGAAGCTGTTCGGCACGACCGTGCGGGCCACCGTGCAGGAGATCCCCTGGACCGGTCAGGTCGGCGACTCGGCCCAGCCGGTCCGGCTCGCGGACCGGGAGGTCGCGGTCGGCGCGGACGGCACCGTGACCCTGCCGATGACCGGGATGAACGAGATGTCGGCGTACCAGGTGATCCTCTCCCCCGGCGGCAACGGCGGAGTACCGGCCGAACCCTCGGTGAGCTGGCGCACGACGTACGAGGCCGAGAACGCCACGTACACCGGCGGCGGCTACTCCAGGAACGGCCCCGAGGGCACGCCCTCGAACGTCGGCGGGTTCGCGACCTCCGGCGCCTACGACGTGGGAGGCCTGCGCACCGGCTCCGACGGTGTGCTCGCCTTCGACGTGGAGGTCCCGCGGGACGGCACGTACGACCTGAGCGTGTTCGCCAACTCCCACAACCTCCACGAACGGGTGAAGGAGCAGGGCCCGACCAACGTCTTCCTGCGCGTCGACGGCAAGGACCCGCGGGAGCTGCGGATGCCGCTCGGCTACAAGTGGGTGGTCTGGGGCCACACCGACACCACGGTGAGGCTCACCGCCGGGAAGCACCGGATCACTCTCGCCGCCGAGGACCCGCGCCTGGGCGTCACCAAGGGCGACGTCATCATCGACAAGATGGACCTGTCCCTGCGCGACCGGATGGTGACCGCACCGGCGGTCTACGAGGCCGAGTACGCGGCCCTGGAGGGAGCGAGGCCGGACTACACCCGGCCCGGAGCCTCGGGTCCCGGCACGGTGCCGCTGAGCAGGGGTGCTTCCGCGAGCTTCTGGGTCTACTCCCGCGCCGACGGCGAGTCGACCGTATCCGTCGACCACCTCGGCGGCGGCCGGGCGGCGCTGTCCCTCAACGGCGAGAAGCTGGAGGTGCCCGCGGTCGGCGGGTCCGAGGGGGGCACGGACCATGTCCGGGTCTTCCTGTCCGGTGGCATCAACAAGATCACCGTCACCGGTGCCTCGCGCGCACTGCTCCTCGACCGGCTGCGCGTCACGCCGGCCGGCGGCGCCCCGGCGACCACGGTGTACCAGGCGGAGGACGGCACGCTGACGGGCGCCGCGAAAGTGACCGACGCCTACACCTTCGCCACCGGTGGGAAGGCGGTCACCGATGTCGGCGACGGCAAGGCCAACGCGCTCTCACTCGACGTCGTCGCCGAACGGTCCGGACGGCACGCGATGACCATCCGCTACTCCAACGCCGAACAGGCGCCCGCCACCCACTACAACCCCGACCCGATCGCGCGCCACGCCGACGTCTCGGTGAACGGCGGGGCGGCCCGCCGGGTGCTCTTCCCGACCACCTTCCACTTCAACGACTTCCGGGAACTGACCGTCCCCGTCACCCTGAAGAAGGGCACGAACCGGATCACCTTCACCGCGGAGGAACTGCCGGACTTCAACGGAGACACGTACAACCAGTACGGCCAGCGGTCTCCTTACGCCCCGGTCATCGACCAAATCGCCGTCACACCGCTCACGCGGGAGTAGCCCGCGCCCGGACCGGATTCACAGCTTCTCGAAGGGGTCGTGCTCGGCGAGCAGCTTCTCCACACGCGCCTGGTCGACCCGGCTGACGATCTGCCCGGCTTCCTGCCGGTCCCGGATCACCTTGGCGAGGGTGAACGCGGACGTCACCAGGTAGAGGACCGCGATGGCCAGGAAGCCGCGCACCCAGGCGTCGGCGTTCAGCTGGAAGATGCCGATGGCGGTGGCCGCCATCGCGACGGCGAAGGAGGCGATCGCCTGGCCGTGGAACGCGGCCGTGCTCTGCTGCTTGACCGGTGTCTCACTCATGCGGACAAGGATCGGGGGGCCTGGACGGCTCCGTATCCGCTCGGATACTCAGGACGTACTCAGATCCGGTGCGGATCCCCCACGGGCTGGATCCGGGCGTGCAGGAGGCAGAATTCGTTGCCTTCCGGGTCGGCCAGGACGTGCCAGTTCTCGGTGCCGGTCTGGCCGACGTCGGCGGGCCTGGCGCCGAGAGCGAGCAGCCGCTCCAGCTCGGCGTCCTGGTCGCGGTCGGTGGCGCTGACGTCGATGTGCAGCCGGAGCTTGCCGGGCCGCGGATCGCCGCTGGGGCTGAGGACGAGGGTGGGCCGCGGGCCGCCGAAGCCGACGCCGGGCGGGCCGATCTCGATGCTTCCGTCGTCCTCCCGGCCGAGTTCGACGTAGCCCAGGACCTCGCTCCAGAACGCGGCGAGCCGGTCGGGATCGGCGCAGTCGATGACCAGCTCACTGATGCGGCATGCCATGCCGGTCAGTGTACGAAGACCACGCCCCGGGATGCCATCGGAATATGCGGCGCCCTCACCTGCGATGATCCTTGGGGCGGTGCAGGTGGCCACGGGCGATGAGTTCGACGGTGCAGGCGACGGCCACCGCCTGGATCGCCATCAGGGCGACGAGGACGAACAGTTGGACCGCTCCCGCCGCGACGGGACTGGCGCCGCCCAGCAGCATGCCGACGAAGGCGCCCGGGAGCGTCACCAGGCCAACGGTGCGCGTCTGGTCGAGACCAGGCAGCAGGGCGTCCGACGCGGCCGGGCGCGCGATCTCCAGGCGTGCGTCCCGGTCCGACAACCCCACGGCCAGCCCCGCCTCGAACTCGCCGTAGCGCAGGTTGAGTTCGTCCAGCGCCCGCCGGCCCGACAGCACGGTCGCCGTCAGTGCCCCGCCGATGAAGATCCCGGTCACCGGAATCAGCACGATGCCCTTCGGCGGCACCAGGCCGCTCAGCAGCAGCACGCTCACGACCGGCAGCACGCTCAAGCCGATGGGCCACAACGTCACCCACCACGATCCGTCCGTGGTCAGGCGCCGCCCGGCGGTCCGCACCGCCACGCCCAGCATCACGGCCAGGAAGGCCACCGTCGCCAGGGGCGAGCGCACCACCCACGCGATGATCGCGGAGACGGCGGCCAGTTGGAGCGCGGCACGCACCCCGGCCAGCAGGACCTGCCGGGCCCGGTGCGTGCGCGCGTCCGGCGACAGCCGGAAGAGGGCGACGACCCCGGTCGCGGCCAGGAGGAGCAGGACGAGCAGCACGGCCAGCGTGGTGTTGACCGGCAGAAGGGAGGAGGCTGCGCTCGGACGCATCGTGCGGCCACCTTCGGAGTGAATGAGCTGTACGAGGGAATCCGCGGCCGGCTGGTCAGCGGATGTCAGCGGCTCTCCTCCCCCTGGGCGACTTCGACGTCGTGGTGGAAGGCGAGCACATCGGTCGTCGCGGCGCCTGCCGACAGCAGCGCGCAGACGGCGAGGAGCAGGGCGGCGCCGCGCCTGACCGGGGCCGGTCTTCCCGCGGGCGCCAGGAGCGCGGCGACGCGCCGCGGGACCGGGCCGGCGGCCGCCGCGGCCGCGAAGTCCGGGCGGGCGGAAGGCGAGGCATGACCGGCCAGCGCGGCCCGGGCGATGGCCCGGGCCGTGAGGCGCCGGTCCCCGACAGCACCGGCGGCGGCCTCGTCGGCGGCGCGTTCGGCGGCGAGCCGGATGTCGGCGCGCAGCCCGCGCAGGGCGGGGTGGCAGTGGGCGGCGAGTTCGGCGGCGGCGAGGAAGTAGTGGTGGCCGGCCCGGTTGTGGGCGCGCTCGTGGGCGAAGAGCGCCTCGCGCTCGGCCGGGCCGAGACTGCGCAGCATGGCGGTGGTGACGACGATGCGCTGCGGGCGGCCGGGCAGCGCGTACGCGTCCGGGTGGGGCGAGTCGATGACGCACAGGTCACCCGCGGCGGGGCGGCTTTCGGCCTGGCTACGGGCGGCGCGGAAGGTGCGGGCCTGACGGAGGGCCGAACGTCCGAGGGTCCAGGCGCAGACGGTGAGCGCGCCGGTGGCCAGCGCGGCCGCGGGCAGGACGACCAGGTCGGAGGGGGTACGCAGGGGATGCACCAGCTCGCCGAGCGCCGCGAACGGGGGAAACGTGAGCAGTCCGGTCAGCACCAGGGCACCCAGGGCGGCCACGCACGCGCCGGCCAGCAGCAGGGCGGAGGCGGTCAGCACCCACAGCGCGGTGACCGGGTCCAGGCGGGCGAGGGCGTGCCGGGCCGACGGCGGTGCCGCGAAGGGCAGCAGCAGGGGAACCAGCAGCAGGGCGCTCACCGCTCCTCCGCCTCCAGCAGCCGGCGCAGGACCTGCTCGTCGTCGGCGCTGAGCTGGGCGACGAACCGGGCCAGGACCGTCTCCCGGTCGGTGTCCCGCGCCAGCTCCCCGTGCATGCGCCGGGCAGTGAGCCCGGGGGCGTCCTGGACGGGGAAGTAGGCGTAGCCGCGGCCCTGCCGCTCGCGGCCGACCACACCCTTGTCGTGCAGGCGGGACAGGATCGTCGTCACCGTCGTACGTGCCAGGCCGACGCCGAGTTCGAGCTGCACGCGGCCGGGGGTGAGCGGCGCGTCAGCGGCCCACAGAGCGGCCATGACGGCGGCTTCCAGCTCGCCCGCCGGGCGCCGTTCGTCCTTGTCGTTGGTCATGGGAACGATCCTCACCCCGCCATCGTCTACAGTTCAGTAGACCGTCTACAGGATTGTAGTCACTCGGGTGCCGTTTCGGCGGCGCCCGTCCGTCCAGTATGAAAGGGCCCGCGCCGATGGCCGCACCCCCCTTCGCCGAAGCATCACAGCCCGCGGTCGGCGGCTCGTCCCTCGACGCCTCGGCCTACACGACTGTCGTGGACCTGTCGCATCGCGCCCCCGGCTGGCTGGACGGCGCGGTCACCGCGTGGTCGGCCTACGGGCTCGTGGTGTTCGCCGCGCTCATGGTGCTGGGCTGGTGGCGGGCGCGCCGCGCCGGGCCCGGGGCCGCGTTGACGGCCCTGGCGGTGCCGGTGGTCGCCGTGCTGGCGTACGCCGTGGACTCGGTGCTGAAGCTGGTGGTGCGCGAGGACCGGCCCTGCCGGAGCCTGCACGTGAGCACGCTGGAGGCATGTCCCGCGCCGGGCGACTGGTCCTTCCCGAGCAACCACGTGGCCATCGCCGCCGCGGCCGCGGTCGCCCTGTTCTTCGTCTCCCGCCGGCTCGGCGCTCTCGCCGCCGTGGCCGCCGTGGCGATGGCGGCGTCCCGGGTCTGGATCGGTGTCCACTATCCGCACGACGTGGTGGCCGGTGCCGTGGTCGGCACGCTCGTCGCGCTGGGCGCCGGGGGTGTGCTCAAGCAGTCCTCGCGGGCCCTGGCCCGGCGGATCGCGGCCACCCGGCTGCGGCCGCTGCTGCTGCCATGAAGCGCTGCCGGTGGCCGCCCACACGGTTCATCACGGAAACCACAGTCGCGGACGAAGGAGCGATGGAGGACCATGCGCCACAGGATCCTGGTCGTCGAGGACGATCACGCCCTGCGTGACGTACTGCTGCGCGGGCTGCGGGAGGAGGACTTCGACCCGGTGCCGGCCCCCGACGGCGCCACCGCCCTGCGCCTGGCCTTCGGCGGCATCGCCGCGGCCGTGATCGACGTCGGGCTGCCCGACGCGGACGGGCGGGACGTGTGCCAGGCGATGCGGGCAGGCGGGTTCCTCTCCCCCGTCGTGTTCCTGACCGCCCGCCACGGACTCGCCGACCGGTTGTCCGGGTTCTCCGCCGGGGGCGACGACTATCTGCCCAAGCCGTTCCACCTCGCCGAACTCGCCGCCCGGCTGCGCGCCGCGCTCAAGCGCGCCGGGCCCGGCCCCGCGGCCGGCGCCGGGGACCTGGTCCTCGACCCCGTCCGGCACAGCGCCACCGTCGGTCGTGCGCAGGTCGACCTGACCCCGACGGAGTTCCGTCTGCTGGCCACCCTCATCGCGGCCTCCGGCGGCATCGTGCGCCGGCGTGAGCTGGTCCGGGCGGGCTGGCCCGAGGGTGCGCAGGTCAGCGACAACACCCTCGACCAGTACATGACCCGGCTGCGCCGCAAACTGGGCGAAGTCCGCAGTGAGCTGACCATCAGCACCGCCCGCGGGGTCGGGCACCGGCTGTCATGACCACCGTGCTCACCCGGCTCGCGCCGCGTACCTTGCGCGGCCGCCTCTCCCTGGTCGCCCTGACCACCGCCGCGCTGCTGATGACACTCCTGACCGTGGTGTTCAACACCGTGGTCCGCCACCATCTCCAGCGCCAGGCGGACGACGAGCTGCGCACCCGGGCGGCCGCCGTCGCCACGACCGTCGACACGAGCGGCCCGAGGGTGCGGGTCCTCGAAGCCTCCGACGACGGGCTCCTCGACGCGAACGTGTGGATCTACGCGGGCACCCGGTTGCTCGAACAGCCGCCGTCACCCGCCGTTCCGCTCACCCGAGCCGCCGGACGGCTCGTCGCCCGCGGCGGGCGGGACTGCGCCACCGTCGCCGCCAGCGGCCACGGGGACGGGGGCATACGGCTCTGTGCCCGGCCCGTGCGCGGCGGCGGCAAGCCGGCCACGGTGGTCACGGCCCTGGACCTGGCGCCGTACGACGGTTCGGCGGACACGCTGCTCCTTGGTTCGCTCGCCCTGGACGCGGCGATGCTCGGCTGCACCTACGTCCTCACCCGGCTGGCGGTGGGCCGCGCGCTGCGTCCGGTCCGCACCATGACCGACCAGGCCACCCAGCGGAGCACGGTCGCCTCCGAGGAGCGCTTCGGCTCGGTGCGGCTGCCGAGCGAGCTCGCCCGCCTGGGCGCCTCCCTGGACACGCTCCTGGACCGCATCCGCGCGGTGCTGCGCCACGAGCGGCAGCTCACCGGGGAGCTCTCGCACGAACTGCGCACCCCGCTCAGCCGGATCGTCGCCGAACTGGACTGGTGGCGGACCCGGCCGCGCTCCGCCGCCGAGACCCGCGCCACCCACGAGGTCATCGCAGACGCCGCGCGGTCCATGCTGACGATCTGCGAGACCCTCCTGGATGACGCCCGCGGCGGCACACCCACCACGGGCACGGCCGAGGTCCGGCCCGTACTGCGCCAACTCCTCGCACGCCTCGACGTCCCGGCACACGTGACGATCGATCTCGCCGATCACCACGCCCACCAGGGAGGCGACACCGCCGAGGGCCTGGAAGCCGGAATCCCGCCGGCCCTTCTCGAACGCATCGTGAGCCCCCTGCTCGCCAACGCCCTCCGGTATGCCCGGTCCAGCGTGGTCGTGCGCACGGCCCGCGAATCCGGCAGCGTACGCGTCGACGTCACCGACGACGGGCCCGGCGTACCGGGCCCGTTCGCCGATCAGCTCTTCCAGCCGGGCCGGCGGGCCGATCCCGGGGACGGACACGGCGGAGCGGGCCTGGGGCTGCCGCTCGCACGGCGTCTGGCCCGCGCGGCCGGTGGTGAGGTGTCCTACGACAGCGGCCACGCGCCCGGGGCGAGGTTCGTCGTCAGCCTGCCGACCGGCTGACCCGGGTCTCGATGACGTCCTTGCGTGTCACCGCCAGATACACGACCAGGCCGAGGATGACCGCGAGGAACAGCACGCTGGTGACCACGGTGCCAAGGCCCAGTCCTCCGCTCCCGGACGGCTGGGAGAGGTAGTCGCCCACCGATGCGCCGAGCGGGCGGGTGAGCACGTACGCGATCCAGAAGCTCCCCACCGCGTTCAGGCCGAGCGCGAGGTGTGCCACCGCGACGGCGGCGATCGCCAGGGCGAACAGCGCCGCGGACACCCAGTAGCCCAGGTCCATGCGCTCGGCGACCAGATCGCCGGCGGCGGTGCCGAGGGCGAAGGTGAACAGCACCGCGAGCCAGTAGAAGGACTCGCGGCTCAGGGAGTCGATGCCGTGGATGGACAGGGTCCGCTCCCGGCGGTACCAGACGGTGAACACGATCGCGAGGACGACCGCGAACACCGTGGTGCTCGTCGTCAGCGGCACGCCCATGTTGTCCGTGAGGTTGTCACTGATCAGCGTGCCGACGATGCTGATCAGGGCCACGGCGAGCCAGTACACGCCCGGGCGGTAGGCCGAGGTGCGGAACTGGACGACGAGCACGACCGCCAGCAACGCGCTCATCAGCAGCGACACACCGGTCAGGCCCAGACCCAGCTTCTCGTTCAGCATGTCGGCCGCGGTCTCGCCCACCGTCGTGCACAACACCTTGATGACCCAGAAGTACACGGTGACTTCGGGCACCTTGTTCAGGCGGAGGCGGTGACCGGGCGGGGCGGCGGCAGGGCTGTGGACCGTGGAGGTCTCGGAAGTCTCGGATGTCTCTGATGTCATAGACCCGACCGTGTCACCGCATACCTGAACGTTTCCTGACCGGTGCGCGGCGCGGCCGTCGCGCCCACGGGCTCAGCCGGGTACGCCCTTGCGCGCGGCCGGGTCCACATAGAGGCGCAGCCCGCCGAACGGATGGAGGGGCCAGCCCAGGGCGTACGCCGGTGGCTGGCCGTGCGCCGTGGCGAGGGCGGCCACCGGCGTCCGGCGCGCGGTCCGCAGGAGGTCCGCCCGGGTGGTGTCGGCGTTGTGGCCCCGGGTCTGCGCGGAGGAACAGCCGGCGTAGAAGGCGATCGGGATGGCGTCGTGTCCCGTCAGGAGGCACGGCGGGCGTACGCCGAGGTGGTGCAGCTCGGCCGCGGTGCGGGCCCACTCGCGGTGGGTGGCGGTGGTGCGGTCCACGGCGTGGTCCAGCACCGCGAACTGCACGGCCAGGTGCCCGGCGAGACCGAGCGCCACGAGGGCCACGGCCACCGGGCGCCAGGCCCGGCTGGAGGCGGTGACCAGGTGGACGAGGGCGTCGGCGGCGGGTATCGCGAGCAGCGCGTAGGCAGGGAGCAGGAAGCGGGGCGCGGCGTACCCGATCATGAACAGGTAGGGGATGGCCGCCGTCGTGGCGCAGGCCAGCGGCACGAGGGTGCCCGCGGCGCGCCGGGCCTTCACCGCGACCACGAGCCCGGCCACCACCACCAGGGGGAGGGCGTACCACCACGCGGTGACCGCCACACTCGGCATCGGCCCGGTGCACGGGCGGCACAGGGCACGCCCGCCGAGGCTCCGCAGCTGGTCACCGATGGCGATGTGCCAGCCGAGGCCGCCTTGGATGCGGGAGCCGTCGGACAGGCGCTGCGCCGGGCCGCCGTATCTGACGTATGCCTCGACGATCCACTCCGCCGCCCCGGCCGCCAGCCCGGCGCCGAGTGCGAGCAGCAGCCGGATGTGCCGTCCCCGGCGGCGTACGCCCACCGAGAGGGCGAGCAGTGGCAGGCTCACCCAGACCGCGTCCGTGGGCCGCATCCACGCCATCAGCCCGGCGTTCGCGGCCACGCCCCACAGCGCGGCCCGGTCGAGGCGGTCCGCCCGCGCGCGCAGGAAACAGCCCACGCCCGCCAGGGCGCCGATCGCGACCCAGTAGTTGGGCATGGCCTGCGGGCCGTAGAACAGGGTCACCCAGAGCGTCGCGAACAGGGCGCCCGCCAGGGCCAGTACGCGCGGGGGGAACAGCCCGCGCCACACGCGCAGGGCGAGGAACAGCGCCAGTCCGGACAGCAGCGCCAGATAGACCCGCAGCAGTGCCGTGGACGACGACCACTCGGCGATCGGCGCGACCAGCAGCGAGATCCCACGGGCGCGCGGTGCGCTGAAGAACGCCGCCGGGGCGTGTCCGCTGACCTGGCTGACGTAGACCGCCTCGTCCCAGCCGAGGCCCATCCCCGGCCGCACCAGGACCAGTTGCGCGAGGGTGAAGGCGCCCGCCACGAGGGCGAGCCAGTACCGGCCTTCGGAGCGCCGCGATGTCCGGGCGGCCGACGGTGGGGTGCGGCGCTCGGTACCGGCGAGCGGGATGTTCACGGTCCCGGTCATCATCCGCCCTTCGTTCCTCCTGGCTGCGGGGTCGGAAAACCCTACGGGGCGCGAGGTGAGAGCCGGATGCGGAGAAGGCATGAAGGCGGTAAGAAAACGGGTGAACCAGCCTCCGCCGCTCCGGCGGCCCTCAGGAGACGCCCGTCAGGGTCTTCTCCTGAGCGGTGGCGGTACGGCGTTCTTGAACGTGGGCGTAGCCCATGAGGCCGACCAGGACCGCGAGCAGGACGGCCGACGAGCCCGCCGTGCCGAGGTCGAGGCCGCCCTTGGCGATCGGCTTGGTGAGGAAGTCGCCGGCGGTGGCCCCGAGGGGGCGGGTGAGCACGAAGGCGATCCAGAACAGCACCACGTTCGGCACGACGGGCACCCGCATCAGGGCGGCGAGTACGGCGAGCACTCCGGTGACGAGCAGGGCGCCGCCCGCGTAACCGAGTCCGGAGCTGTCGGAGAGGAAGTCACCCATCGAGGTGCCGAGCGTGTTCGATACGAGGATCGCCGCCCAGAAGAGGGCTTCGGCACGGAAGGTGACGATGTCGCGGATGGCGAACGTCAGGCCGGTGACCCTCCAGACGACGAAGATGACGACCAGCAGCGACATCAGGATGACGGCCCCCACCGGGTAGCCCAGCCCCAGGCCCTGGGGCCCCCAGCCGAGCGACGTCGCGCCATCGGTGAGGAATGTGGCGCTGGCGTCCCGGTTCATGAAGTCGGACATCGTGGTGCCCGCCATGCTCGTGGACAGGATGACGGTCCAGTAGAAGAAGGGGTTGTAGCGCCGGGAGCGGAGCTGGACGACCAGCGTGATCACGAAGATCAGGAACAGTGCGATGGTGGTCAGGAAGTAGCCGATTTTGAGGGTCTGGGCGAAAAGGTCACCGGCCGTCTCGCCGAGGGTGGTCGCGGCGACCTTCATGACCCAGAAGGCAAGCGTGACCTCCGGCAGTTTCCGCGGCACGTACCTGTCGGTGCCGGCGACGTCGATGTCGGTGAGGACTTCGGGCTCGGGCAATGTCGGTCCCTCCGGGGCGGCGGCAGACGGCGGGTACGAGACACACCGCGCACAGCGATGGCCTCGCCCACGGTCCGACGCTTCCAGCCGAAGCCTGAACGCATCCTGAACGCCGCGGAACCGGAAGGGTGTTCGGGCCCTCAGCTCATGCGGCCAGCGTCTGGGCCACCGCCACCGCGGGCACGCGCGCCACCGGGATGCGCACCGGCGCGACCGGCGAACGGGCGGGCCACACGCGGTACGTGGTCTTGGCCGGGTCCACCAGGGCCTCACCGAGGGTGATCCGTCCCTCGGCGTACAGCCTGTCGCATTCGGGGGTGGGCAGGGCGACGTAGCACCCTCCCCTGTTGGTGGCGGAGTCGTACGGCTGCCAGTAGCCGTACCGGCGTCGTCCATTCGCGTGCACGGTGAGGAACACCGGAGTACGGGAGTCGGACATGACGCGGAGAACGCCGGCGCCGGCCACGTCGAAGGGAGCCTCGGAACGGGAGCGGGACTGGTAGCGGACGGGGGACATCAGGATTGCCTTTCCGAGGGGCCGGGGCTCAAGATCATCTACCCAATTAAAGCAGCGATATGATCTCGCGTACACAACTTCCGCTCGAGCAAAAGGGCTTGGGCTCTCCCCCGCCCCGGCCCACACGTGGGGTGTCAGCCGTCCGTGGACCGGACGGTGCTCATGATCTTCTTGATCTCGGCGGCCGTCAGCGCGTTCGGCACTCCCTGGTCCGCGTAGATCACCCAGCCGTGCATGGTCCCGTCGGGGAGCTTTTGGGCGATGCTGTGCACGATCGCCTTCGGCGGGACGCAGGAGCTGGGCCGGTTGGTGACGGTGACCTCGGCGGTCGCGGTGTAGCCGTCGAGACCCCCCTGCGCGATCGGCTTGGCCGGGCTGACCTTGATCTTGGGCTTGTGGTCCTCGCCGCCGTACGCGGCGAAGCCCCAGTTGCCCGCCCAGTTACGGGCGTTTTCCTGGAGGGAGCCGTCCTTGCCGCCGCCCGTGGTGCCGACGGTGGCGAGCTGGCCCTTGCCCGCCTCGCCGATGGCCTTCGGGTTGGGGCTCGACCCGCAGCCGCCCTCACGGTAGTTGGCGGTTCCGGTCATGACGACGATCGGCTGACCGCCCTTGTCCGTGTAGGACAGGGCCGTGCCCTCCTCGATCAGCTTCCACTTCTCGGCCTTGCCGGGCACGTCGTAGCGGAAGTGGTGCTTCTGCGCGGTCTGCGTCTGCCACCCCGGGACCGACGGCTGATCGCCCGACGGGCTCGCCGGGCCGGAGGACGCGGACGACCCCGCCGAGGGCGCCTTGGACCCCGCGGCGTCGGCGCTCTTGTCCGTGGCCTTGCCGGTGTCGTCGTTGCATCCGCTCACGGCGACAACCATGCCGATGCCGACGGCCGCGATCAGGGTCTTCTTCATGCGCCGGGACGGCGTCCGGGTGGACTGACGGTATTGGGCGACACGCTCGATGATCTTTGACTGAGACATGATCGGCACTCTAAGCGCACCGCGCCGCCGCCCCTCCCCCGGGTGGACGCTCATCACAAGACGGGTACCACCTCGTGACACATCGCATAGGACCGATACACGCGGCGGTCCCCGGGCCGGGCGGCGGCGGTGGGCCGCGGGTCAGCGTTCCCGGAGCACCCGGACGTCCCAGGGCCGCAGCCTCAGCTCCTCCCCGGCCCGGTGGTCCGTACCGTCGAGCGCGTCCCGGGCCGCCGCGGGGAGCCGGATCGGCACCTCGTCCCAGGACCAGTTGTGCACGAAGCGCACCCTGCGGCCGTCGGGGGCGGTGGCGCCCGTGCAGGTGACACTTTCCTGGGCGAACCTCCAGGCGCCTTCCCGCTCCGGGACGGCCCACCGGAACAGCGCCCTGGCCAGGACCGGGTCCGGCACGGTGCCCACGTACGTCACCCGGCCGTCGCCATGGGGGTGGGTGGTGATGGCGGGCCAGCGGCCGAAGTGCGGGTGATCGTACCCGGCCAGGACCTGCGCGCCGTCGGCCTGGAGGCCGTCGACCCAGCGGGTGGCGGCCGCCCCGGTCGGCAGGGTGAGCGGGGAATCGGCTGCGGGGCGGACCGGCACGTCCTCGGCGAGGTTGCTGAACTCGTCGTACCAGGCTCCGGCCGCCTCGGCGAGGCGCCCGGGCATGACATCGGTGCGGGCCCTGGCGCACGGGTCGCCGTAGCCGGTGCGCGGGCCGAGCACGAGGTGGCCGCCCGCGGCGGCGTAGTCGCACAGCCAGTCCAGCGTCGTGTCGTCCGCGCTGTACATGCCGGGTACGACCAGCACCGGGTGCCGCTCGGCGGCTTCGCGCGCGCCTGTGTCGGCGAGGCGGTCGGCGTGCAGGATGCGGACCTGGAGCCCGGCGTCGAACGCGCCCCGGTAGAAGGGGTCGAACAGTCCCTGGTAGGAGCGCTGGTCCGGGCCGCCGTCCGGCCCGGCCAGCGGCGGCTGGAACGCCAGCGCCCACTTGCTCGCGGAGGAGTGGACCATCGTCACATCCGCGTCCGGGGTCAGACCGGCGACCAGGTCGCCCGCGGTTTCGAGCTCCTGGCCGATGCGGGCGATCTCCTGGTAGACGCGCCCGGGACGGCCGTTGTGCGGCAGCACGCCGCCCCAGTAGGTCTCCGTGCCGAAGTGCAGCGTGTGCCAGTGCCAGTACTCGATCATCCGCGCCCCGCGCGAGACCAGGGCCCAGGCCGTCTGGCGCCATTGTCCGTCGTAGGCGGGCCGGTTGTTCCAGGAGTGTCCGATGGCCTGGGCATCGGTCTCGGTGACCAGGAACGGCTCCTGGCGCGAGGAGAACATCCGGTCCGCGCTCTCGTACAGCGCCCAGGTCCCGTTGGTCGTCCAGGCCTGGCCTCCGGTGCCCCGGTCGGGCAGGGCGAGGCCGTCCTGCATGGTGTAGTACGCGTTGCCCGCGGTGATGTCGAGCCCGGCGGCCAGGGCCTGGTCGTCCAGCGCGGGCCGGTCGTAGGCGATGCAGGTGGTGACGAAGTGTTCCGGGCGGGCGTACTCGCGCACGATGTCCGCCTGCCAGCCGATGAACCGCGTGGTCTGCTCGGCCTGGAAACGCCGCCAGGCCAGGTCGTACTGCGGCTGCGCGTTGCCGTCCGGGGTCCACAGGTCGGCCCATGTCGACAGCCGGTGCGACCAGTAGACCAGGCCCCACTCGCGGTTCAGGGTCTCCACATCGCCGTAGGTGGTGCGCAGGTGGTCCACGAAGCGCTGGAACACACCGTGGTTGTGGAACAGCTCGTTGCCCGGTTCGTTGTCGACCTGGAAACCCAGCAGCGAGGGGTGGTCGGCGTAACGGGCCAGGATGGCGCGGGTGACGCGTTCGGCGTGGAAGAGGAAGGCGGGGTGGGTGAAGTCCACCTCCTGCCGGGCGCCCCAGGGAATGCGCTCGCCGGTGCGCCGCTCCCCCGCGATCTCGGGGTACAGCCGGGCCAGCCACGGCGGTACGGCGTACGTCGGCGTTCCGAGGACGACGCCGATGCCGCGCTCATGCGCCCCGTCGAGCACCGGCCGCAGCCAGTCGAGGTCGAACCGGCCGTTCTCGGGCTCCCAGGTGGACCACACCGACTCGCCGACCCGGATGACGGAGAATCCCGCCCGCTCCATCAGGTCCAGGTCGGTCTTGAGCCGGTCATACGGCTGGTACTCGTGGTAGTAGGCGGCGCCGAACAGCACGCGCGGGGGAAGCTCGGACACAAGTCCTCCTCTGTCGAGGGTTACGGGAGCGGGCGGGGGCAGTGGAAGCGGTGGCGGGCCCGGTCAGCCCTTGACCGCGCCCGCCGACAGCCCTTCGAGCAGTTGCTTGCGCAGCAGCAGAAAGACCAGGACGGTGGGCACGGTGGCGAGCACCGATCCGGCCAGGACGAGGTCGTACTGGCGGTTCTCCGCCTGGAAGAGCGTCTGAAGCCCCAGGGGGAGGGTGAACTGGTTGATGTCGGAGACCAGGACCAGGGGCCACAAGAAGCTGTTGTAGCTCTGCAGGAACGTCCACACCGCCAGGGCGCCGAGCGACGGGCGCAGCAGTGGCAGGACGACCTGGCAGAAGATGCGGAACTCCCCGCAGCCGTCGATCCGGCTCGCTTCCAGCAGTTCGTCCGGGACGCTCTGGATGATGTACTGCTGCATCATGAAGATCCCGAAGGCGGGAGCCACCCACGGCACGACCAGGGCGAACCAGGGATTGCCCAGCCCGGTCTTGACCAGGATCACGAACAGTGGCACGAGGATGACGGCGAACGGGATCGACAGCGAGCTGAACATCACCGCGAACAGGAACGTCCGCCCGGTGAAGCGGTACTTGGCGAAGCCGAATCCGGCCAGCGCGCAGACGAAGACCGATACGGCGGTCGCCAGGACGGCCACCACGGTGCTGATGAGGAACCAGCGCGTGAACGGCTGACTGTCCAGCAGATGCCGGTAGTTGGCGAGGGTCGCCGGGCTGGGCAGCAACCGGGGCGGGTAGGCGAAGATGTCGCCACGCGGCTTGAACGATCCGCTGAGCGCCCACAGCAGCGGCCCGGCGAAGGCCAGCAGCAGGGCCGTCAGGGCGGTGTAGAGCAGCGCGCGTGAGGAGGTCCGGTATCCGCGGGTGCGTGGCGGAGTCGAGGTACTCATGAGGACCTTCCGATGCCGAGCAGCCGGTTGAAGACCTGGCTGATGGTGAAGACGAGCGCGAACAGCACCACTCCGGCCGCCGCCGCGTAGCCGAACTGCTGCCTCTCGAAGGCCGCCCGGTAGATGAACATCGCCACCGAGAGCGTGGCGTCGCCCGGTCCGCCGCGGGTGAGGAGGAAGGGCTCGTCGAAGATCTGCGCCGCGCTGATGAACGAGGTCACCGCGACGAATCCGGTCACCGGCTTCAGCGCCGGCAGGGTGACGGTGGTGAACGTGCGGAACCGTCCCGCTCCGTCCAGCTCGGCCGCCTCGTACAGCTCGCGGGGGACGTTCTGCAGCCCGGCGAGGAAGAAGATCGTCAGATAGCCCGCCCAGCGCCAGAGCATGATGAGGCTGATGCAGACCTTGGCCAGGGTCGGATCGCCGAGCCAGTCGAATCCGCCGAGCCCGAACACCGCCCTGAGCGCCGCGTTGGCGAGTCCGAACTGCCGGTCGAACACGAGGCTGAAGATGAGGGCGACGACGATGGGCGACACCACCATGGGGATGAAGAAGGCCACCCGGAACAGATCTCGTGCCCGAAGGCCCCGGGCGTTCAGGCCCTGGGCCATCATCAGCGCCACGGGAACGATGACGAGCACGCTCACCAGGACGTAGACGCCGGTGTTCTGCAGCGCGCGGTGGAAACTGACGTCGGTGAGCAGATGGGCGTAGTTGCGCAAGCCGACCCAGTGCGGGGGTCCGAGCCCGACCCATTCGCACAGGCTCAGACCGACCGCCGCGAGGACCGGTAGGACCATGAACAGGACGTACAGCACGTAGAACGGTGCGATGAACAGGTACGGGGCGCGGGTGGGGCCACGCCGTGGGCGCGACGCGCGGCCGCCGGTGGAGGTGACGGCCCCGGTCGTCGCCGCCGTCGCGGCCGCCGAGCGGACTCCGTCCGCGGGGATGCTGGTCATCTGCGCCCCTCCTATCGGCTCGCCTGAGCACGGAAGTCGGACGTGGCACGCCGCAGCGCCTCGCGCGGGGAGAGGTCGCCGCGGTACGCGCGGATCAGGTAGCCGCTGAGCACGTCCGTGAGGATGGACTGGTCCGGGCTCTGGTAGTAGGCGGGCACGTGGTCCGCGAGCGGGGCGAAGACCTCGAACAGGCGCTGCCCGCCGCAGAACTCGTCCTCCAGGGCGAGGAGTTCGGGGCTGCGGAAGACCGAGCGGCGGGTCGGCAGATAGCCCAGCTCGCGGTAGCGGCGGATCTGGCCTTCCTTGGTGAGCCAGGTGGCGCGCAGGAAGTCGGCGCCCGCCGTGGTGTTCGCCTTGCCCGTGATCGCGGTGAAGCCCGTGCCCCCGGCGACCGAGGTGCGACCACCACCGGCCGAGAATCTCGGGAGCGCCCGGATGCGCCACCGTCCCGACTGCTCGGGGACGTTCGGCTCGAGCCCGAAGGTCTTGTACCAGCTCGCCATCCACAGCCCCGCGACGCTGCCGCGCTTGAGGGCGGTCTGCATGCTGGGGCCGTAGAAGTCGGCGACGTCCACGAGGAAACCGCTGCGCAGCCCGTCACAGATGAACCGGAGGGTCTCCTCGGCCTCGGGCGAGTCCAGGGTGCTGCGCTGGTCCGCGTCGAAGAGCGCGCCCCCTCGCTGGTAGAGGAGGATGGCGAAGAGCTGCACGACCTGGTTCAGATCGCTGCCGGTGGACACCGCGCCCAGGGAGACCCGGTGTTTCGCGTACAGCCGGGAACCGGCTCTCGCCAGTTCCTCCCAGGTGCCGAGGTCGGCGGGTATGCCGTACTTCGACAGGAGGTCGTCGCGGTAGTAGTAGACGGTGATGGGTGTGTCCGAGTCGAGCGCGTAGAGCCTGCCGTCGACCGTGTAGGGGGCTCGGCGCGCCGCGAGCAGGTCGTCGCCGAGCGGTGCGACGTCCCTGGTCCAGTCGCGCAGCAGGCGGGCCGACAGGTCACCTCGCAGCATGCGCGCGTAGTTGCCGATCTCGAAGCCCATCACATCGGGGGTGCCGCGTCCCGCGACGGCCTGGGCCAGGAGCTTGGTCACCAGGTCCTGGGCTCCGGCGCGGGTCACCCGCAGCCGGTAGGAGAACCGGGTGGCGCGGTCGGCGCGGGGCACGGCGTGGGTGAAGAAGTCCTGGTACCCCTGGTCGTGGGTCCACAGCGACAGCGTCACGGGGCCGGAGGTGCGCACGCTCGCCGCCCGGCCGTGTCCACAGGCCGAGGCCGCTCCGGCCACGGCCAGGGTTCCGGCTCCGGCGGCCCACCGCAGCAGGGTCCGGCGCGGGGCGGGGCCGGGGCTCGGCGGAGGTGGCGCGCGGTGGGAACCGGGCGTCTTCCGGGGCGTGGGGGAAGGAGGGAGGTCTTTCATGTGTGGCTCCTCATCAAGGCGTGTGCTTGCTGAGTGGTGCGGGGTGGGCATGGCTCGTCAGCCGTCCTGCGGCAGCCGGGGGAACGGCGGAGCGTGGTGGCCGGGGGCGGTGTGGGTGCGGTGGTGGCGGCGGGCGGCGGATACCCGCCGGGTGTCAGGCGGGTGTCAGGGGCGCGGGGGCCGGCCGCTGGAGCGGCGGACCACCAGCCGGGCGGGCGGATCGTCCCGGGTGGGCGCCGGGGCGTCCGGGTCTTCCATCTGATGGGCGAGCAGGTCGAGTCCGTGTGCCGCCACGGTGTCGAAGTCCTGGCTCACGGTGGTGAGCGGCGGCGAGAGGTACGCCGCGGAGGGGATGTCGTCGTATCCGACGACGCTGACCTGGTCCGGCACGGCGAGCCCCGCCTCGGCCAGGCCGCGCATGACGCCGATGGCCATGTCGTCGTTGGCCGCGAAGACCGCTGTGACCCCCGGGGTACGGGCCAGCCGCAGTCCGGCCTCGTAGCCGGAGGAGGGCGACCAGTCGCCCTCGACGCACTCCGGTTCCTCAGCTCCCGCCTCCCGCAGGGCCCTGCGCCAGCCTTCCCTGCGGTCGCGCGCCGCCCACCAGCGGTCAGGGCCCGCCACGTGCCATACGGTGGTGTGTCCGAGGGAGAGGAGATGCCGGGTGGCCGCCATGCCACCGCCGGCTCCGTCCGCGCCCGTGACCAGGGCCCGGGTCCCCGGAGCAACGGTCGGCATCCGGCCGAAGCTGAGGATCGGAACCCCCGGGTCGAGGGGAGGGGCCTCGCCCTCGTCGATCGGCTCGGACAGCACGATGCCGTCCACGCCCTGGTTCAGCAGGGATTCGATGGCGTGTGCGATGCCGGAGGGCTGGCCTTCGAGTGTCGTCACGACGCTGAACGAGTAACCGGCGACGCTCGCCGCCCGCTCCAGCGCGAACAGCAGCGACGCGGGGCCGTAGAGCGCGGTCCCCAAGGACACCACGCCGATCCGGCGGAAGCGCCCCTGGAGCAGCGCGCGGGCGGCGGTGTTGGGCCGGAAGCCCAGCTCGCGGGCGGCCCGCAGCACACGGTCGCGGGCCTGTTCGCTCACGTACGGCTCCCCGTTGACGACCCGGGACACCGTCTTCTGGGACACCTGGGCCAGCCGGGCGACCTCGCGCATCGAAGGGGGCCGGTGCCCCGGCCGGGACCCTGAAGGCGGGGTCTGGGATTCGGTGCCGGACACAACGCTCCCTTCGAGCACGATCCCGGGCGGTGCCGGATCACGCGATGACTGACTGCGTAGTCATATGGGCGAGCGCGGCGGTACGGCCCGCCCTGACTACGTAGTCAGGCGACTATGCACCCGCCCTCCGGACACGTCAATGGTTCACGCGAACGTGCTTCCACCGCGGCCCGGCACCGGGTACCGCATCGATCATGCGCGCGGCACGGAGACCGGCTCGTAGTCGAACCAGTCGAAGTGCGCGGCGCCGGCCGAGGCGTACATGCCCATGACCCGGCCGGTGAAGCCGCCCGCCACTTCGGTCGACAGGTAGCGGCCGTCGAGCGTGGCCAGCTCGACGAACGTGCCGTCCGGTCCCTCGAAGCCGAGGGAGAGGGTGTCAGGGCCGGTACGCGCGTCGTTCACGATCTGTACGGCGGCCACCTCGATCCCCAGGATCAGGGGCCCGACGGGTACCGGCCGAGACGCCACCACGGTGTGCAGCGGGCCGATGCGGACGAGTACGCATACCTCGCCGGATGCCGCCTCGATGGCGTAGTGGTGCTGCTCGTCGAGGCGCACGGCCAGCCCACCGCGTCCTTCCGCCGGGTCGATCAGGGTGCGCACCCGGCAGGACAGGTGTTGCTGGCGTCGACCGACGAACATCACGTCGGGATCGCCGAGGGAGCTTCCGAGGGCGCGCAGGGTCAGCCACCCGGCCCGCTCGTTCGTGGTGCAGTTCTCCGCGGGGCGCCGACGCGGCGAAACCCAGCACGGGGCCAGGTCACCGGGGTCGAAGTCGTCCCGGACCGGCACGACGGCACCTGGCCGCAGCGGCCACGGCGGAGCGGGCAGGACGAGCGACAGCTCGCCGACGACCGGCCACCCGTCGACCCAGCTCACCGGCGCCAGGAACGTCTCACGGCCGAGCACGTGCCAGCCGGGAGTGCCACCGCCCGGGCGCACCCCGAGCAACACCATCCACCACGAGCCGTCGGGCGCCCGGACGAGGTCCGCGTGTCCGGTGTTCTGGATGGGGTGGTCGGTGCCGCGGTGCGTCAGGATCGGGTTGTCCGGGCACGGCTCGAACGGGCCGTTGGGCGTGCGCCCACGCGCGATGGAAACACCGTGGCACCGCTCGGTGCCGCCTTCGGCGATGAGCAGGTACCAGTAGCCGCCGATGCGGTACAGGTGCGGTGCTTCCGGGGCCTTGGCGCCGTCGGTGCCGGACCAGAGCCGGCGCGGCGGACCGAACGACTGGCCGGTGCGGGGATCGATACGGACCTGCTCGACCCCGGCATAGGTGCACCAGCAGTTGCCCTCGTCGTCCCAGGCGAGATCCGGGTCGATGCCGGGGACCCCGGCCAAGCGGACCGGATCGGACCAGGGCCCGGCCGGGTCGGTGGCGGTCACCAGCAGGTGGCCACCGTCGTTCACGTTGGTGGTGATCAGCCAGAACCGGCCGTCGTGGTGGCGCAGCGTGGGCGCGTAGATCCCGCCGGAGGAGGGGGCGTCGGGCGGCAGGCGCAGTTGGCTCGGCCGGTCCAGGGCGTTGCCGATCTGCGTCCAGTGCACCAGATCCCGGCTGTGGAAGAGGGGCACACCGGGGAAGTACTCGAAACTGGAGCACGCCAGGTAGTAGTCCGCGCCCACCCGGCAGATGCTGGGGTCCGGGTGGAACCCGGGGAGCACCGGGTTCTCGATGGTGTGGTCGCCCGTCTCGGGCCTGCTCGGCACGCTCATGAGTCTCCCCGTCCACCGTTCGCCCGAATCCGGGCCGACCCGCACTCCCGCACTACCCTGCCCGCCGATGATGGCGGTCAGTCACGGCGACACAACCACCCCCGTTGTGGGGGGGGGGATATCCCCCACTGCGGTCCTGGGGTGCGCCGGATCGCGCCCGGTCGGGGGCGAACCTAGCGTTCAACCATGACCGCGACCCTGCGAAAACACCTCGCCATGGCACTCGGTGTCGCCACGCTGCTCGCCGCCGGGGTGGCCGCCGCCGCCCAACCCGGCGGCCCCTCCCCCGCGGAGCAGTTACGCCGGGACACCGAGGCGATCCACGCCCTCGGCGTCAGCGGTGTGCAGGCCCGCGCGATCGCGCCTGACGGCCGGCAGTCGGTCGCCACCAGTGGCACCGCCGACCTCAGCACCGGCCGCCCGGTTCCTTCCGACGGCTACTTCCGCATGGCCAGCACCTCCAAGACGCTGGTCGCCACCGTGGTCCTCCAGTTGGACGCCGAGGGCGGGCTCTCCCTGGACGACACGGTCGACCACTGGCTGCCGGGAGTGGTGCGGGGCAACGGCAACGACGGGAGCCGGATCACCATCCGCCACCTGCTCCAGCACACCAGCGGCATCCACGACGATCTGCCCGGATACACCACGCCGGAGGAGTACTACCGGCAGCGCCACGACATCCACGGCCCCGAGCAGCTGGTCGCCCGCGCCATGGCCCACGCGCCGGACTTCCCGCCCGGCGAGGGCTGGGAGTACTCCAACACCGGCTACGTCCTGCTCGACATGATCATCCAGAAGGCCACCGGCCAACCCGCCCACCGGGAGATCGAAGACCGCGTCCTGCGCCCGCTCGGCCTCGACCGGACCCGGTGGATGGGCACCTCGCCCACCCTGCCCCGGCCGCACGCCAAGGCGTACCAGCTCTTCGGTCCCGGTTCCGTGGTGGACGTCACCGACCAGATACCGGTGGACCACGAGAACCTCTCGTGGGTCACGACCACGCGGGACGAGAACGACTTCCTCCGCGCGCTGCTCACGGGCCGCCTGCTACCGGCGCGGCAGCTGGCCGAGATGAAGCGGACCGTCCCCGTCAGCGCGGAGGTCCAACGGCTGTGGCCCGGCGGCCGCTACGGGCTCGGCCTGGTCGAACGCCCCCTGAGCTGCGGCGGAACCTACTGGAGCCACGAGGGCGGGGACGGCGGCTACATCACCCTCAACGGCGTCACCGACGACGGCAGGCGAAGCTCCGTGGTCTCCATGTCCGAGGCGCGCGGCGACACCCCGGAACACATCCTGGACCAGGAGAACGCGGCCAGCGCCCTGATCGACCACGCGCTGTGCGCCGGGAGCCCCGGCGCCCCGTGAGGCCGCTCCGTCGCGGGTCCCGGACCGCCTCATGGTCCGGCCGGTGCCTTCAGCAGTTGGTTCAGCTCCTCCCCCGCGTCGTCGTACCCGGCGTCGGAGATGCGTTGCAGTTCGCGCAGATCGCCGAGCGCGACCGCGCGCCGGGTGAGCAGGAGCCCGGCTCGCATGGACCCCTCGTCCAGCAGCTCGCTCAGCTCCTCCAGGTCGCCGGCCGCGCCGGCGAGGTCGGCCAGCCGGTCCAAGGCCGTTTCGTTGCCCTCGTCGGCCAGTGCGCGCAGGGTCTCCCGATCGATGTTCGTGTTCGCCATGGCGTCATGGTGCGACCCTGCCCCAGGGGAAAGGTCAAGTGGCACGATGACCGGGTGATCACCATCGGACAGCTGGCCGGATACGTCGGGGTGTCGACCAAGACCATTCGCGTCTACCACGACAAGGGGCTGCTGCCCGAGCCCGACCGCGACGCGTCCGGCTACCGGCGGTACGGCGCGAACGACGCCATCGACCTGATCAAGATCCGCACGCTCGCCGAAGCCGGTGTCCCCCTGGCCCGCATCCGGGACCTGAGATCGGCGACCGACGCGGACTACCAGCAGGCGCTGCGCGAGATCGACGTCGAGCTCACCGCCCGCATCCGTGGCCTGCGGGCGGCACAGGGACGCCTGCGCCGGCTCGCCGCCGGGGATCTGTCGCCCCTGCCCGCCGAGGTCGGTGCCCATGGGGAGGACCTGGTCCGCTGGGGGTTCACCCCTCGATGGGTGGAGCTGCAACGCGACCTGTGGATCCTCGTCTTCGCCACCCACCCGGACCAGGCGATCACCCTGTTCCGGGAGCAGGCCGAGATCCTGGCCGACCCCGCGCTGCGGCAGCTCTTCCTCGACTACGACCGCGCCCACGACCTCGACGCCGACGACCCCCGCATCGACAGCCTCGCCCGCCGGATCGCCGACGCGACCAGGGAACGCTACGGACCCGGCGAACCGCCCGCGCTGGACGCGGCCTCCGAGATCCCCGCCCTCGTCCAGGGCACGGTCAACGCCGCGTCCCCGGCGTGGCGGCGACTCGACACGCTCATCCGCGCACAGCTGGACACATGACGCGACGCCACGTGCCGATCGGGGGGCGACGCGGTGGGCCGGATCAGTCGTGCGTGGTGGCCGATGGGGCGGCGATGGCGGTGAGCTGGAGCTTGGTCTCGTCCTCGCTGCCGGGCACGGCGGTCATGATGACGATCTTCAGCTCGGAGTCGCCGTCGGTCAGGACGTCGCAGTCCACCGTGACCGGGCCCACCGCCGGGTGGTCGATGGTCTTGTGGTCCTCGCGGTGCGCGGACACCTCCCCGGTGGCCCACAGCTCGGCGAACCTCCGGTTGCCCGCGCTCAGTTCACGGATCAGCGCCGCCAGGCGGCTGTCCCGGGGGAAGCGGCCGGTGGCGCGGCGCAGGTCGGAGACGACGGCGGCGTCGGTGGCGTCGCGGTCCGCCTCGATCACGGGCCACAGGGCGAGGCGGGCGGGTCCGGTGTCCACCGGGAACCTGTCGCGGGCGAAGTTGCGCAGCCGCGGCGGCGAGGCGGAGGGGTCGCCCAGCAGGGCGGCCCATCCACGGTTCCACCACACCAGCTGCCAGTCCGCCGCGAAGACGGCGACCGCCACGTCCCCGAGGCGGGTGAGCACCCGCTGCATGCCGGGCGGGAGGTGGTCGGAGATCGCGCCGTCCCCCGGCGGTGCGAGCTGGGCCAGCCGGTACAGGTGGTCCCGCTCGGCGGTGGACAGCTGCAGGGCACGGGCCAGGGACGCCACGACCGCCGCGGAGGGTGTCGTGGCCCGACCCTGTTCCAGGCGCACGATGTAGTCGACCGACACCCCGGCCAGGTCGGCGAGCTCTTCGCGCCGCAGCCCGGCCGCCCGGCGCCCGCGGGCCCCCGACAGCCCGGCGGCCGCCGGGGGCAGCCGGTCCCGCCACGTACGGATCATCGCGCCCAGTCCGGATGCGGGTGTCGTCGACATGGCCTCCATCCTTCCGCATCCCCGGTCGTGCGTGGGGGCGCGAGGGTGGTATCCGTCTTCCTACCGTCGAAGCGTCCGTGGTCCGCCTCCGCCATCAAGGCCAGTATCGAACACCTGACGACCCCCTGGCGTCAGGCGGCGCGCGTCAGCTCGATCCGGCCGAACAGGAGGGCGTAGCCGGGGGCGAGCTGGGCGAGGATGCGGTCCATCAGGTCGTCTCCCGCGAGGTGTGCGACGATCCTGAGGACGGAGCCGGTGTCCCAGCGCGCGGTGGCGGGGGTACCGCCCAGCCGGGTGGCGAGGTCCTTGACGAAGCCCCAGCCAGTGAGGGGTTCGCGGTCGGGGATCTGGTCGGCGAGGATCCGGGCCGCCTCCACGGGCAGACGGGCGGCGAGGTCGACCCGCTCGTCGCCGGTGAGCTGCCGGCCCAGGCCGGTGAGCACGGCGCGCACGACCGTCTCGGCCCGTTCTCGAGTGGGGTACGCCCCTTCGTAGCGGACCTTCTCCAGCATCTGGTGGAACGTCATTTCCGCGGTGACCGGGGCGTATTCGGACTGGACCGGCATGGCTGGCTGGGTCGCCTTTCTCGTCATGCTTGCTCGTCGTGTTGGTGTGACGCGAGTGATCGCGAAGGGCGGGGCGGAGAACGGGAAGGGAGGACCGGCCTCGACCGCCCTCCGCCCGCGAGGGGTGGCTGACTGGCGGTCAGCCGCTGATCTGCTTGCGCCCGGCGCCCTCGCCGATGGCGATCTTGCGGGGCTTGGCCCGCTCGGCGATGGGGATGCGCAGGGTCAGGACACCGGCGTCGTAGTCGGCGCTGATGTGCTCGGTGTCGAGGGTGTCGGCCAGCATGAGCTGGCGGGAGAACACGCCCAGGGGCCGCTCGGACAGCTCCATCTGCACATCGTCGGCCTTGGCGAGCGGCCTCCGCTCCGCCTTGACGGTGAGCATGTTCCGCTCGACGTCGATGTCGATGGCGTCGGTCGACACGCCGGGGAGGTCGAGGGCGATCACATAGTCGTCGCCCTCGCGGAAGGCGTCCATCGGCATCGTGGACGGCCTGGACCAGGTACCGGTGGACCCCACGAGCTGCTGGGTGAGCCGGTCGAGCTCACGGAAGGGGTCGGTGCGCATCAACATCAGGAAACACCTCCAGTGGTCTTGGGCAGTACCGCCAATGCGCTGCAACCTGCCTCCGTTGTAGCATGTCATCGGAACGATGACAAATGCTGATGTCGTCGATGCGATGACAGAAAGGAAGGGTGTGCCATGACCAGTCCGGAGGAATCCCGCGGACCCGACCCCGCACCCACCTCGTTCCCCGCCACCGCGGCGGCGTTGGAGGCCATCAACGACGCCGTGCGCAGCGCCACCACCCCGCCGGGCCGGGCGCCGGAACCGGACCGGACCAGCTCGGAGCAGGCCCTGGGCGCACTGTTGCTGCTGCGGGAGCTGCGGGACCAGCTCGCCGGGTGGGAGCCGTGGCTGATCGAGACGGCTCGGGAGGCGGGCGCCAGCTGGGCCGAGCTCGCGCACCCCCTGGGCGTGGCGAGCCGGCAGGCCGCCGAGCGCCGTTATCTGCGCGTACGGCCCGGCGCCCCCGGCGCCACCGGGGAGCAGCGCGTGCAGGCCACCCGCGACCGCCGCGCCGCCGACCGCACCGTCACCTCCTGGGCCCGTGGCAACGCCGCCGACCTGCGCCGACTCGCCGGGCAGGTCACCGCGCTCACCGACCTGCCCGCCGAGGCCCATGGCCACATCGCCCGGCTGGCGGACGCCCTCGCCCACGACGACCCCGCCCGGCTCGTCGCCCCGCTCGCCGAAACCCATCAGCACCTGACCGCACGTCACGCCGATCTCGCCGCCCTCGTCGCCACCATGACCCGCCACACCGACCGGCTGCGGCAGGACAGCGGGGACCAGCGCCGCACCACGAACTGACCGCGCCCGCCTCCCGTCGAAGTGCTCCGCCTGGCGCCGGGGGTACGTCAGGGGCCTGGAGAGCGTCACGCCGCCTTGGCCTCGATCTGGTCGTGCAGCTTGGCGCAGGTCCGGCTGATCAGCCGGGAGACATGCATCTGGGAGATGCCGAGCTGCTCGGCGATCCGGCCCTGGGTCTCCTCGCGGAAGAAACGCAGGTACAGGATCCGGCGCTCCCGTTCGGGCAGGGCACGCAGCTTCGGCTTCAGGGCCTCGCGCTGAATCACACGGTCATAAGAGGGCTCCGGCGCGCCGAGCGTATCCGCCAGGGAATATCCGTCGTCGGCGCCCGGCAGTTCGGCGTCCAGGGACAGCGCGGAGAAGCTTTCCATCGCCTCCATCCCCAGCAGGACGTCCTCTTCGCTCATCCCGGTGTGCCGGGCGATGTCGGCCACGCTGGGGGAGCGGTCGTCGGGGGTGCGCGTGAGGTCCTGCACGGCGGCCCGCACCCGGTTGCGCAACTCCTGAACCCGGCGCGGCACGTGCACGCCCCACATGTGGTCCCGGAAGTGGCGCTTGATCTCCCCGACCACGGTCGGCACGGCGAAGCTCGCGAAGGCACTGCCGCGGTCCGGCTCATAGCGCTTGACGGCCTTGACCAAGCCGAGCATGGCGACCTGCCGCAGATCCTCCGCGGACTCACCGCGGTTGCGGAACTGCCTCGCCAGCCGCTCGGCCATCGGCATCCAGGCGCGTACGACCTCTTGCCGCAGCGCCTCCTTTTCGGGACCATCGGGCAGAGTGGCGATGCGCTCGAACGCGGCAGTGGTGTCGGGAGCGTCGTCGTGCGAGTGCTTGCTGCGTGCGCGTACGGCAGTCATGGCGCGGTCTCCCTCATCAAGTGGCCGGTAGCACCACGGGAGTGAAAAATCCGCCTGCCTGGGGTGCCGGACAGAGCACACCCCGAGCAGCCGAACTGCTCCCTTGGGCGTGCCTCCAGTCCGAAGCACAACCAGCGCCTGCCCCGCGCCCGCACCCCCAAACAAACTCATCCGCCAGCGGGGGCACAGCACAAAATCAACGCCACCGGCCCGGCGGATGATCGGGCGGCGAGAGCCCGGCGATCAGGCCGTAATGGTCGCTGACCTGGACGCCGTCCACGGGATCGACCGGCACGTGCGGGGCCCGCCGGTCGAGCTCGCATGCCGGCGCGGCGCGGCGCGGCGCCTGGCGCCGTCGGCGTACTCGGGCGCCAGAACGTTCATGGTCATCACCCGTATGCCGGCGGCAGGCACGCGCTCCCGCCCACCGGGCCACCGCAGCCGCGCCCCAGGTACCCGCCAGGGGCGAAGGTCTGTGGCGAAAAGCCGATCAGGGGCGGGGGATGTTACGGAGGTTCGCCCGGGCGAGGTCGAGCATCTTGCCGACGCCGCCGTCCAGGACGGTGCGACCGGCCGAGAACGCAAACCCCTTGACCTGTTCGCCGGTGATGTGCGGCGGGATCGAGAGCGCGCCCGGGTCCGTCACCAGCTCGATCAGGCATGGGCCGTCGTACGCCAGCCCCCGCTTCAGGGCGTCGCGCACATCGGCGGGGTCCTCGGCGCGGATGGCGTGGATGCCCGCGGCCCGGGCGATGGCGGAGTAGTCCACGGGTGCGTGGTCGGTCTGGTGATCGGGCAGGCCGTCGACCATCATCTCCAGCTTGACCATGCCGAGCGAGGAGTTGTTGAAGACGATCGTCTTGACCGGCAGGTCGTGCAGCTTGACGGTCAGCAACTCGCCCATGAGCATGCTCAGGCCCCCGTCCCCCGACAGGGAGATCACCTGGCGGTTCCGGTCGGGGAACTGGGCGCCGATCGCGTGGGGCAGGGCGTTGGCCATGCTGCCGTGGAGGAAGGAACCGACCACGCGGCGGCGGCCGTTGGGGGTGAGGTAGCGGGCGGCCCACACGTTGTTCATGCCGGTGTCGACGGTGAACACGGCGTCCTCGTCGGCGAGTTCGTCGAGGATGACGGCCGCGTACTCCGGGTGGATCGGGGTGTGCTTGTCCACGTCGTGGGTGTAGGCCGCCACGACGTGTTCGAGCGCCCTGGCGTGGCGGTGCAGGCTGTGGTCGAGGAAGGAACGGTCCTCCTTCTGCCGCACCAGCGGCAGGACCGCCCGGAGCGTCTCCCCCACGTCGCCGTGCACGCCGAGTTCCAGCACGGTCCGCCGTCCGAGGTTCCCGGCGTCGTGGTCCACCTGCACAGTGCGGGCCTGTGGCAGGAAGTCGTCGTACGGGAAGTCCGTGCCCAGCAGCACGACGAGGTCGGCCTCGTGCATCGCGTCGTAGCACGCGCCGTACCCGAGCAGACCGCTCATGCCGACGTCGTACGGGTTGTCCCACTGGATCCATTCCTTGCCGCGCAGGGAGTGTCCGACCGGCGCGCCCACACGGCTTGCCAGCTCCATGACCTCGGTGTGCGCCCCGCGGACACCGGCACCGCAGAAGAGCATCACCTTCTCGGCGGCGTCCAGCCGCCGGGCGAGCGCTTCGACCTGCTCCCGCGGTGGCACGACCCGGCCCCGGGTGGTCACCAGGTCGGTGGCGACGGGCTCGTCCGGCGCCGGGGCGTGGGCGACGTCCCCCGGCAGGACCAGCACGGACACCCCGCCGTGGCCGAGCGCCCGCTGCATGGCGATCCGCAGCACCCGGGGCATCTGCTGCGGGGTGCCGATCATCTCGCAGTAGTCGCTGCACTCGGTGAACAGCCGCTCCGGGTGGGTTTCCTGGAAGAAGCCCGTGCCGATCTGGCGGGACGGGATGTGCGAGGCGATGGCCAGCACCGGGGCACCGGAGCGGTGTGCGTCGTACAGCCCCTGTACGAGGTGGGTGTTGCCGGGCCCGCAGCTGCCCGCGCACACGGCGAGCCGCCCGGTCAGCTGCGCCTCGGCGGCCGCGGCGAACGCGGCCGCCTCCTCGTTCCGCACATGGACCCACTCGATGCCGTCGGTGCGGCGCACCGCGTCCACCACCGGGTTGAGGCTGTCCCCCACGACCCCGTAGATCCGCTCCACGCCTGTCTGCCGGAGGACGTCCACCAGCTGGCGGGCGACGCTCGTGTCCCTCATCTCAAGCCTCCGCATCACGTCTTCTGACATCTGCCGGCGCACGCCTACCCGGACGGAGCGGGCACGAGTCATCACGCGACGGCCCGGGAATGCTCACGCCACCCAGCGTGATGTCCGAATACCGCCAGCATTCCCTGTCGCGACCCCGCATCGTTGACAGTGAAGCCACAGAAGGACGAGAGAGCGCGACGATGACCATCTACACCACATGGGACAGCCCCCTGGGCGAACTGCTGCTGGTGGGCGACGAGACACCGGACGGCGCCACACTGACCTCGCTGTCCATGCCCGGGCAGAAGAACGCCCCGGCCGTACGGCCCGGCCGGCACCACGCGCCCGGCCGGTTCACGGAGATCGTCCGGCAGCTGGGCGCGTACTTCGACGGCGGGCTCACCGCCTTCGACATCCCGTTCACTCCCGGCGGCACGGACTTCCAGCGGCGCGTGTGGCAGGCACTGGAGCACATCCCCTACGGCACCTCGACCACCTACGGACAGCTCACCGAAGGGCTGGGCGTGCCCCGCGAGCAGGTCCAGGCCGTGGGCGCGGCGATCGGCGCGAACCCGCTGCTGCTGGTACGGCCCTGCCACCGGGTGATCGGCGCCGACGGGACGATGCGCGGCTACGCGGGAGGCGTCGAGCGCAAGGTGTGGCTCCTCACCCACGAGGGCGCGCTGCAGCCGACACTCATCTGACCTGTGGGCCGGGGCGCTCACACCCGGCCGCCGGACGAAGCACCCCGAAGGAACCGCACATCATGACCGACACCACGCGCTCCGCGAGCCAGGCGGCCGACCGCGTCACGGCGGACGACTGGGACGCGCTCACCGCCGAACTGGACGAGCACGGCAACGCGCTCACCGGTCCCCTGCTCACCCCCGCCGAATGCCACCGGATCGCCGGACTGTACGACGAGACCGAACGCTTCCGCACGACCATCGACATGGCCCGCTACCGCTTCGGTTCGGGCCAGTACCGCTACTTCACCCACGACCTCCCCGACCTGGTGCGCGAGCTGCGCGAGGCGTTCTATCCGCGGCTGCTGCCCATCGCCCGCGACTGGGCCCGCAAGCTGAACCGGCCCGCGCCGTGGCCGGACACGCTCGAGGAGTGGCTGGCGATGTGCCACGAGGCGGGGCAGGCCAAGTCCGCCCAGATCCTGCTGCGCTACGGCCCCGGCGACTGGAACGCCCTGCACCGGGACGTGTTCGGGGACATGCTGTTCCCGCTCCAGGTCGTGGTGGGCCTCGACGCGCCCGGCGAGGACTTCACCGGCGGCGAGTTCATCATGACCGAGCAGCGCCCCCGCGCGCAGTCGAGGGGATCGTCCACCACCCTGCCCAAGGGCCACGGGCTGATCTTCACCACCCGGGACCGCCCGGTGGCCTCCCAGCGCGGCTGGGCGAACGGCCCCATGCGGCACGGTGTGAGCACCGTGCGCTCCGGACACCGCCACACCCTCGGCCTCGTCTTCCACGACGCCGCATGACGCCCGCTCCGTCCGGCCGCGCCCCGCACGGGAGGCACCGCACGCTGATCGGCCCCGACGGGGCGCCCTATCACAGCGCCACGCCCGGTAGTCTCGGCGGGCACCGGCGCCTGCGGCTGTACGGGCGTCTGGACTGCCCCTCCGCGCTGCGGGCCATCGCCCGCGGCCACTACGTGAAGCACCGGGTGTTCTTCGTGGACGAGGCCACCGCGATCGCCGCCGGATACCGGCCGTGCGCCGTGTGCCTCCCCCGGCGGTACGCCCGGTGGAAAGCCGACCTGGAGAACACCACCACACCATGAGCCCTCTCACGGGACCGCCGGCGTCCCGATCGCCCCTGATCCGCGCGGAGGACCTGGCCGCGTACGGCGATCTGCCCAGCCCCGCCCCGCACACCGCCGCCGAACTCGACGCCCTGCTGGGCCTGTTGGCCTCCAGGAAGGGCCGCGTCGAGACCGTCGCCATCGGCCACGGCCGGGACCCGGCCTCCCGCGCCGCCGCCGAGGCCTTCGCGGCCGCGTGGAAGGCGCGCGACGGAAAGGTTGTCACCACGGTGGACTGGCCGGAGAGCGCCGCGTCCTGGCTGCGGCCCGCACACCGGCTGACCGCCGAGGAGCCCGACGCCTGGGTCATGGCCGCGGCTCCCCTCGGCTTCGCCCAGCTGGCCCGCCGGCTGCGGCACTCCACCGACTGGGACCCGGCCCGCACGGTCGCCTTCGCCGCCCTCGAGGACTCCCGCCTCCCCGCGCTGACCGGGCCGGACACGCTGCACGGCCTGCGCGGCGCCACCGCCGAGGGCGGCACCTGGGAGGTACGCCGGCGCTGGGTCACCTCGTACCCGCCGACCGGGAGGAGCGCATGACCGCCCTGATTCCCCGCCCGCCCATGGAGGTCGCCCCCGGGGCCGTGCACCTGCCCGGCTGGCTCACCCTGGAACAGCAGCGCGAGCTCGTCACCGCCTGCCGCGCCTGGGCCACCGGCCCGGTCCCCATCCGCCATACCCGCCTGCCGCGCGGCGGCGTGATGTCGGTGCGGACGGTGTGCATCGGCTGGCACTGGCAGCCCTACAAGTACACCCGCACCGCCGACGATGTGAACGGCGAGCGCGTCGCCGCGTTTCCCGACTGGATGGTCCGGCTGGGCCGCCGCGCCCTGCTGGACGCCTACGGCGACGCACAGGGCGCGGCCGGTTACACACCGGACACCGCGCTGATCAACTTCTACGACGGTCAGGCCAGGCTGGGCATGCACCAGGACAAGGACGAGAGGTCCTCCGCACCGGTCGTCTCGCTGTCCATCGGCGACACCTGCGTCTTCCGCGTCGGCAACACCGAGACCCGCACCAGGCCCTACACCGACATCGAGCTGGCCTCCGGCGACCTGTTCGTCTTCGGCGGCCCCTCCCGGTACGTCTACCACGGCGTGCCCAAGGTCTACGAGGGCACCGCCGACCCCGCCGCGGGGCTCGCCTCCGGGCGCCTGAACATCACCATGCGCGTCACCGGTCTCACGGACTAGGGGTTCGAGGTCAGCGGGCGTTGTGGAAGATGATGCCGAGCGTAGTCCGGAGTCCCGAGGCCACGGCGTTGGTGCCGTGCCGCATGGGGTGGCGGCGGTAGCCGTGCTGTCCCCGCGCGGGCCGGTGGCGGACGGGGAAGATCATGCCCTGGCCGAGGCGCGGCGTGAGGACGATGGCGCGGGACTGGGAGCGGGGGCGCTGTTCGACGAACACGTTCTCCCCTCCGGTGAAGTCCTGGCCGGGCTCGCGCAGCATGATGGCGATCTGGAGCGGGAAGACGATGTCGCCGTAGATGTCCTGGTGCAGACAGGCGTAGTCACCGGGGCCGTAGTGGAGGATGAGCGGGGTGGGCCGGGTCTGGCCGTTGTCCGCGCATTCGGCGAGCAGCTCGTCCAGGGTGGCGGGGAAGGTGCGTTCGTTCAGCAGGGGCGCCCACTGGTTGGCCATCCACGCCATCGGCGGGTACAGCCGCTCGCGCAGGGTCTGGACGAGCGGTACGGCGGCGGGGTCGGCGTAGTACTTGTAGGTGCCGCGGCCGAAGTCGTGGCGCTGCATCACCACGGTCGAGCGGAACAGCGCGGGGTCGTCGAAGGTGTCGACGAGCATCTGGCACTGCGCGCGGGAGAGCAGCGCAGGGGTGAGCGCCACACCGTCCTCGTTCAGCCGGGCGTACAGCCGCGGCCAGTCCAGCTCCGCGAGGGCGGGGACGGCGTCGTGGGCGGTGTGCGGTGCGCCCCCGGTGCCCGCGGCAGGGCCGCCCGCGGTACGGCCGGGCAGGTCGAGGGGGAGTTCGGTCTGGTCCATGGGGGACAGTCTTCCGGCGGGAGGCGGGCGCGGAGCGCGATGGCCGAATCCCGCCGGCAATGCGGGAGCCAGGGCGCTTGGCTGGGACACGGAAGATGAAGCGCCGCACGTTTCCCGGGAGTCGTCACACCATGTCTTCGAACGACAGCGCCATCGCCGTGATGCAGCGGTTCTACGAGGCCGAACGCGCCTATGTCATGGCGGGTGGCGCCGGCCGGGCCGGGTTCGACGAGATCGCCGCGTGTCTGGACCCGGAGGTCGAGCTCCACCAGGCACCGGGTCTGCCCTTCACCGGCGTCTGGCACGGCCCCGAGGGCATGGAGCGGTTCATCGCGGTCATGGGCGAGCTGTGGGAGTCGATGGAATTCCTCGAACAGCGGCAGCTCGTCGACCGCGACACCGTGGTGGCGACCAACCGGGTGCGCTTCGTCGCGCGGGCGACCGGCCGCGACGTGGTCACCTCGATCGTGCAGACGGTGGCCCTCCGGGACGGCCGCATCCGCGAGATCCGGCCCTACTACTGGGACCCCACCGCGATCAGCGAGGCGTGCGGTGGCCGGGTCGTGGCGCCAGATTCCGATGGATCTCCAGCACCGCGGCCGATCGGTTGAGCGTGATGTAGTGCGGGCCCGGGGCGCCCTCGTCCAGCAGCCGCCGGGCCATGGCGGTGGCGTGGTCGACGCCGATCCGGTGCCCCGCTTCGGCGTCGCCCCGGGCGGCCTCCAGCCGCCGGGCGAGGTCCTCGGGGAAGTGGGCGTCGCTCAGCTCGGCGAAGCGGCGCACCTGCCGGAAGCCGGTCGCGGGCATGATCTCGGGGATGATCGGGATATCACAGCCCGCGGCCGCCACCCGGTCGCGCAGCCGCAGGTAGTCCTCGGCGTCGAAGAACATCTGCGTGATGGCGTAGTCGGCGCCCGCCCGGCACTTGGCCACGAAGTACCGGACGTCGCTGTCCCCGTCCGGCGAGCGCGGGTGGCGCTCCGGGAAGGCCGCCACTCCGATGCTGAAGTCGCACGACTCCCGGATGAGTGCGACCAGTTCGCCGGCGTAGGTCAGCCCGTCCGGTTCCGCGAGCCAGGGTCCTCGGGGGTCGCCGCGCAGCGCGAGGACGTCGAGGATTCCGGCGTCGGCGTACTGGCCGATGGTGTGCCGCAGTTCGCCGACCGCGTGCCCGACCGCCGTGAGGTGGGCGACCGGCCGCACGGTGTTCTCCGCGGCGATCCGCTTGGTGAGCCCGATGGTCCGGTCCCGCGGCGAACCGCCCGCGGCGAAGCCACCGGGTTCGACCTACAGATCCATCACCGAGCGCTTGCCCCGCTTTCCGAGGCCGGCGTGCGGACCACGATCCGCTCGCCGCAGCGGGGGTTCTCGTAGACCTCTCCAGGGCTGACGTTCACCGGAATCTCTCCTTCGTCCACGACGCTTCTCGCAACGTGACTACAGCCTGGGCGCCAAGGCCCCGGGCACGCACGCACATTCTTGCCCTCGCATGCACCACCGCCCGTCGGTCAGACGATGGCCGCCGCTCCCGCGCGAGCGACGATCAGGTCCTCGTCCCCCATTCCGCCGCTGACGCCGATAGCGCCGACCGGGGTGCCTTCGGATACCAGCGGCAGGCCGCCGGAGAACAGCGCCATGCCGGGCTGGCTGGCCAGGCTGCTCACCAGGACCGAGTCCTGCTTGATGGCCTCCGCGAATTCATTGGTGGGCGTACGGACGACAAGCGCGGTGCTCGCCTTGTTCTGCGCGACGCCGGTGGCCACGGCCACGGCACCGTCCATGCGCGCCAGGGCCTGGACGTGTCCGCCGACGTCGAGGACGACGACCGCCACTCGGGCACCCAGCTCTCCGGCCTTGCGCAGCGCCGCGGTGATGCCCTGCTGGGCACCGGCGAGAGTGATCGTGCGGGTCTCGACGATGGTGGCGTCGAGCTGCTCGACAGAGGTCATGGTCGTGCCTTTCATGGAACCGGCCGGAGCCGGAGTGGACAACAAGGGAGGAAGAACACAGCGGGCGCAGGAGCCGGGCTCAGGCAGTCGACTCCTCGCTCCGGGCCGCCGCCCCGGAGCGGAAGAAGGCGGCCACGAGACCGGCGACCGCCAGGCTCGCCACCGCGCCCACGAGCACCGCCAGGTGCATGCCGTCGAGGGTTTCGGCGATGCTCGCCTTCGCGCCCTCGGCCGCGTCGGCGCCGAAGACCGCGACGGCTGCCAGCACCGGGGTGCCGAGCGTCAGGGCGATCTGCTGGCTCATCGTGCTCAGACCGGTCGCCAGGCCCTGCTCCTCGTTCGGCAGGCCGGAGGTGGCGATGACCGTGTAGGAGACGAGGCCCATGGCGTGGCCGAAGAAGGCGACCGCGACGGCGACGAGGACGATGTAGATCCCGGCGTCACCCTGGTCCACGGTGAGCAGCCCCATGAGGCCGAGCCCCTGGACGGTGAGGGCGGTGACGAGGGTGCGCTTGCTGCCGATGGCGCCGATCACCTTGGGGGCGAGAAGCCCGCCCGCGATGGCGGCGATGCTGGACCCACCGAACGCCAGCCCGGCGGCGAGCGGCTTGTAGTCGAGCACGTCCTGCAGGTAGAGCGTCATCTGGAAGACCACCGCGCTCGGCATGCTGACGACGAGGAGCCCGGCGAGGTTGCCCCAGCGCACGGTGGGCCGCTTCAGCACGCTGACCGGCGCCAGCGGGTTGGAGCTGCGCAGCTCGATGAACCAGAAGGCGACCAGCAACACCGCGGCAAGGATCAGGCAGCCGATGACGACGGGGTCCCCCCAGCCGTCCTGCTCGGTCGCGGAGATGCCGTAGACCAGGCTGACCAGACCACCGGTGACCGCGACCGCGCCGGGAACGTCGAGACGGCTGCGGGTCCGGTCGCCGGTGTCGCTCAGGACACGCGGGGCGAACACCAGGATCAGCACGGCGACCGGCAAGTTGATGAGGAACGCCCAGCGCCAGCTCAACAGCTCCGTCAGCACCCCGCCGAGCACCGAACCCAGCGCGAAGCCGCCGGTGAGAAGGGTGCCGTTGAGCCCCAGCGCGCGCTGGCGGAGGGGGCCTTCGGGGAACGACGTGGTGAGCAGCGACATCGCCGCGGGCGTCGCCATGGCCGTGGCGAGCCCCTGTCCGGTGCGGCCGACCAGGAGCATGCCGGGCGACTGGGCAAGGCCGCCGACCAGCGACGAGGCGCCGAGGATGAGCATGCCCACCAGGAAGAGATTCCGCCGGCCGAAGAGGTCGGCGATGCGGCCGAACAGCAGCGTGAAGCCCGCGGCGGGCAGCATGAAGCCGGTGACGATCCACTGCAGGGTGCTCAGCTCGAAGCCGAGGTCGGCCCCGATGGTCGGCACGGCGATGTTGAGCACGGAGAAGTCGACCGCGAGCATGAACTGGGCACCGAGCAGGAGAACCAGAATCAGCCGGTGCCGGGGCGTCATCCGCTCCCCGGCGGGTTTGTCCCGCGCCTCACTGATGGCATCGAGCTCGGTCATCGCTTTCCCTCTCCTCTGGTGACTCTCACGTCCGCCGGCTCGCACCGCGCCGCTTGGTGTCTTTCGAGGGCCGGTGATGGCCCCACGGCGCGGCTCGTGATCGAACCGACGGAGGAGAAACACCGTCGGGCGCCGGGGGGTTGCATCGCCGCGGAAGCCGAGTGGCCGACGGCTCCCGCCGGAGAATCGCGGAGCAATATTTCCGGGTGAGGGCGCCGTTCGGCGGCAAGTAGCGTCGCCCGCGGCCGCCGCGCGCTGCGCCGGAACCGGCTCACAGCCTCCTCGACGGCGGCCAGGCCATGCGATGACAGACGGCAGAGGCGGTATGGAGCGGCGACGTTTCCTTTACGGGGGCGCCTCCGTTGGCGGGGGAATGCTGCTCGGCGGCACGGCCGGTACCGCGGCCGCGGCCACGCGCCAGGACACGGCGGCCGCCACGGAGCATGCCGCGGCGGCGCGGACGGCGTCGCGGTCCCGCCTATATGCGGGCGAACTTCCCCGACTCCCATCTTGACGCGCTCTACAAGCACCTGACCAGCGGCGCCATCGACAACCCCACCGCGTCGGTACAGCTGAGCTCGTTCGGCGGGCAGGTCAACGCGGTCGCCGAGAACGCGACGGCCTCCTCGCACCGCAGCTCGGCGTTCAAGATGTCGTGGATGCTGTACTGGACGGAGGCGGCCGACGAGGCCAAATCCCTGGCCTGGATACGGGACTGCTACCAGGAGGTCTACGGGGACTGGCGGCGTGCCGGCGCCGAACGACATCACCGACGGCTGCTACGTCAACTATCCGGACATCGACCTCGGCGACCCCAAGTACAACACGTCAAGAAGAAGTACGACCCGCGGAACGTCTTCCGGCAGAGCCAGTCGGTGCGGCTGCCCGACTGATCCGTACGCCCTCGCGCGGGCAACACCGCGCCGGCTGCCGAATCCGGCGGCCGGCGCGGCGCTGTGTCATGCCGGTCCGGCTCGGCTCCCGGGCAGTCCGACGGGCGCTGTGCAACCATTGCGGAAGTCCTGGTGTTTCTGTAGCTGATGGACGATATGGCGGAGCTGCTGACCGAGCGCCTGGCGTCGGACCTGGATGACGGCTTCACGGAGCTGGTCAGGGTCCACGCCTCGGCGGTGCGTGCCTTTCTGTTCCGGGTCTCAGGGTCGGCCTCCGAGGCGGACGACTTGGGCCAGGACACCTTCTTACGCGCCTATTCGGCGCTGCAGACCTACTCCCCGGAGCGTCGGCGCAAGCTGAAACCGCGCGCCTGGCTGATGACGATCGCGGCGAACGTCTGGCGCAATCATGTGCGTACCAGCGTCCGTCACCCGGTGTCGGCCACCCGGGCGGAGGATGCCTGCGACGGCTGGCCGGACGAGAGTCCGGGCCCGGAGGAGCGGGCGGCGACATCCGCCGACCGTACGATTTTGGTCAAGGCACTCACCGAGCTGCCCGAGAAGCATCGCGTCGCGGTGGTGATGCGCCATGTCGTCGGGATGAGTTACAGCGATATGGCCGAGGCCCAGGGATGTCCTGTGGGCACGGTCAAGGCACAAGTATCGAGAGGGATCGGCACGCTTCGTGAGATTTTGACACCCGAGGCGTCGGTGCTGGAGGAGGTGACGAGATGAACTACCGGAATGAAGAGGAAGAACGGTCCGCGGAGGGACAGTTGGAGCACGCCTTGGCCGATCTCGCGGCCCCCGCCCCGGCGGACTTCGCCCTGAGGGTACTGCAGCGCGTAGGAATCCCGCGAGAGCGCTATGACACCTACAGCCATCTCGACAGCGCGGCGGGCGGAATCTATGTGGCCTACAGCCCGGACGCGGTGACCGGCTCGGCCGTCGAGACGATGGTGACCGGCTCGGAGGAGTTCGAGCGGTTGCATCACGCCCGCACCGGCCGCACCGCCATCCGTGCCTCGGCTCCCTTCCCGGGGCTCCGCCCCGCTCTGCGCACGGGCCGGGCGAAGCGGCTGCCGATCGATCTGGGTGGCCTCACCGAGCTGGAGCGCGCCGTGCTCCACGCGGTCCGGTCCATCCCCTCCGGGCAGCTGCGGCCGATCACCTGGCTCGCGCGAGAGGCCTCGCTGCCCTCCGCCACCGGGCCGATCACCGAGGCCCTGGCCAAGAATCCGGTGCCGCTGCTGATCCCCTGCCACCGCGTCACCTATGAGAGCGGCACACCGTGCGACGCCGCCTATGCGGAGCGCGTCGGGGATGCCCTGCGGAGCGCGGAGGGCATCGACATGCACCGGCTGAAGGAGCTGACCCGGCGCGGGGCCGTCTTCCTCGGCAGCGACACCACGCGGATCTACTGCCATCCGACGTGCGCGCACGCCCGCCGGATCACCCGGCCGCACCAGGTGCCGTTCCGTACCGCAGGTGATGCCCGGCAGGCGGGCTACCGCGCCTGCAAGAGCTGTCGTCCCGCTACGGCCTGAGCCGTCCGGCCCGGAGAAGGAGGAGGATCCATGCAGTCCGGAGTCCGTGCCCCGGTGACCTCCGTGGCACTCGCCGAGCAGCCGAGTCCGTGTGGCCGGCTCGTCCTCGCGGCCACGGACGAGGCGTTGCTCGCCTGCGCGTACGACACCGCGGAGGCCGTGCGCCGGCGTGCCGCCCGTGCGGGTGGGAGCGGGGTGAAGTTCCGTACGGACGCGGACGCCACACCCGGGCAGCTGGCCGTGCTGACCGAGGCGCGCGCTCAGCTCGCCGCGTATCTGGCCGGGAATCTCCGGTCGTTCTCCGTTCCCCTGGATCTCTCCCTCGCCTCCGCGTTCACCGCGCGGACCGTGCTCGCGCTGGAGTCGTTCGTGCCCTACGGCCACACCGCCACCTACGGTGAGCTGGCCGCCGTGCTGGGCCGCCCGCGCGCCGCGCGGGCGGTGGGGATGGCGCTCGGCTCGAATCCGCTGTGCGTGGTGCTGCCCTGCCACCGCATCGTCGGAGCGAAGGGGTCCCTGACCGGATACGCCGGTGGTGTCGACGCCAAGCGCTTCCTGCTCGCGACTGAGGGGATCGCCTGATCGGAGTTTCGCGTCGCCGGTCCCTTTTCCCGCGCCCCTTTCACCCTCGGACGCAACCTTCCGCGGCCGTCCGGTGTTTCCCGAGGGACGGCGCATGAGGCCCTCTTCCGGCGCCGAGCGCTGAAGCGGGAAGGGGAACCCATCATGGCTGCATATGTGGACCCGGAACCCGACTGGCCAGCCGCGTGGCCCAAGGACCGAGCCGCAACAGCCCGCTCCCCTGCTCCACGGCGAGCCAGCCGCCCTCGACCAGCCGGTACGCGGTACTGCGGCTGAGCCCCAGCGCCGCGGCGAGGTCCTGCGTGGAACAGGTACGGACCACGGCCAGGTGAGCGAGCACAGCCAGACCGTGGGTCCGAGCGGGGATGCGGCGGTGGCGGGCGAGGCCATACGGCCTCCACGAGTGAAACCTCTTATCGGCTCCGGGCGGCAACGCCGCCCGGAGGCCGTCAGCCGTTACGGCCGGGACTTCATCAGCGGCTGGATGCGCGTACCGAAGTTCTCGATGCCTTCGAGGAAGTCGTCGAACACCAGCATGATCCCCTTGGTGCCGGGGACCCCGGCGACCTCGTCCAGCATCGCCGCGACGGTTGCGTAGGAGCCGACGAGCGTGCCCATGTTGAAGTTCACGGCGCCCTCGGGCAGCGAGATGGTCCTGGCGGTCGAGGAGTCGTCGGCGGTCTTGTCCGTGGCCGTCTCGCCCGCCATGTACGCCAGCGCCGCGTGGTCGGCATTGTCGTGGTAGTCCTTCCACTTGGCCTGGGCGGCCTCGTCGGTCTCGTCCGCGATGACCATGAACAGCGAGAGCGCGCCGACGTCGCGGCCGGTCTCACGCGCCGCGTCCACGAGCGCGGCCGTGGTGCCCGAGAGGGCGAGCGGGGTGTTGACGCCGCTCCCCAGGATGAAGTTGTACTCGGCGTGCTCGGCGGAGAACTTCATGCCGGTGCTGCTCTGCCCCGCGGCGACGATGTCGATGTGGCCGTTCGCCGGGCGCGGGGACAGCACACAGTCGTCCATGGTGTAGAACTCGCCCTTGAAATTGCTGACGCCCTCGTGCCACAGCTCCTTCATCACGGTGACGTACTCCGCGGCGCGGGCGTAGCGGTTGGCGAAGTGTTCATCGCCGGGCCACAGGCCCATCTGGGAGTACTCGCCGGGCGCCCAGCCGGTGACGATGTTGACGCCGAACCGGCCGGGGGCGATCGAGTCGACCGTCGTGGCCATGCGGGCGGTGATCGCCGGGGGCAGGGCGAGGATCGGGGTCGAGGCGTACAGCTTGATCCGTTCCGTCACGGCGGCCAGGCCCGCCATCAGCGTGAACGACTCCAGGCAGTGGTCCCAGAATTCGGTCTCACCGCCGAAGCCCTTGAACTTGATCATCGACAGCGCGAAGTCGAGGCCGTGCTCCTCGGCCTTCCGCACGATGGCCTTGTTCAGCTCGAAGGACGGCATGTACTGCGGAGAACTCTTCGAAATGAGCCAGCCGTTGTTGCCGATGGGGATGAAGACGCCGATGTCCATGCCGCTCCTGAACGGTCCGTGGTGTGGTCCGGAACAGCAACCGTGTCATGTGATGCCCGGTCAAGATCAAGTTCGCCTCGCCGACGGCGGGGGTGAGCCGTTCGGATACGGCCCACAGGCGTGCCGCGACCGCCGTGTCCAGCGCCCGGCGCGACGGGGAGGTGATCTTCGTCGGACCGACCATCGACCAGCGCGGGCCGTGATACCGGAACGCGATGTCCTCGAAGGCTGTCGCCGGCCCGAGTCCGGAGATCCGGCGTGGCAGGAGCGGCCACGCGATCCGCAGAACGGGGGCGGCAGTGGACACGCTCCCCCGCGCCCCGAGTCCGTAGAATGACGGCGTGGCATTCATGAGCATCCCGCACTGCAACTTCCTTTGAGCGGAAGGCTTTGAGGGCGATGCCGGACGGCGTCGCCCTCCTTGGTGTGCCTGCCGCGTGAGCGGCGCCCTGCCGCGCACCCGCGGGCACGGTCCCTTCCCTTCACCGTTGCCAGGAGTGCCTCATGCCCGTGTCGCTTCGCCCTGCCCTCGAACAGCTCCTCGACCTGTTGCGCTGCCCAACGTGCCGCGCCCGCCTGCATCCCGACGGCGGCGCACTGCGCTGCCCGGCGGGTCACACCTTCGACATCGCCCGCCACGGCTACGTCAGCCTGCTCACGGGCAGTCGCGCCACCAGCGGCGACGACGCGCCCATGGTCCGGGCCCGGGCCCGGTTCCTGTCCACCGGCGGTTACGAGCCCATCCGCCGGGCCGTGGCCCGCCTGGCGTCCGGTGACGTGCCCGTGCCGGACACGGTCGTGGACGCCGGATGCGGCACGGGCTACTACCTGGCGGGCGTGCTCGACCAGGTGCCCGGCGCCCGTGGCCTGGGGCTGGACGCCTCGGCACGCGCGCTGCGCTTCGCTGCCCGTGCCCATGAACGGACCGCGGCGGCGACCTGGGACATCTTCCGCCCCTTCCCGCTGGCCGACGGGGTGGCTGACGTCGTGCTGGACGTGTTCGCCCCGCGCAACCCGTCCGAGTTCCACCGGGTACTGCGTCCGGGCGGCAGGTTGATCGTGGTGCGTCCCACCGGGCGGCATCTGGCCGAGCTGCGCGGACTGCCCGCGATGGTCACGATCGACCCGGCCAAGGAGCAGCGCCTCCACCAGGCGCTGGACCCCTGCTTCGAGGCCGTCGTCACCGAACGGGTCGAGTACGCCATGCCCCTGCCCGAGCAGCGGGCCCTCGACCTGGTCGGGATGACGCCGAGCGCCCGCCACCAGACCCCGGCGGACCTGGCCGGCAACGCCCGCCTGCCCGGCCATGTCACCGTCTCCGTACTGGCCACCGCCTTCCGGGCCCGCTGACGGACGAGCCGTGGGCTCGCCCGGCGCCCTGCCTTCCCCGTACCACGGGGGAAGTCGGCCGAGCAGGCCGCGGCGGAACCCGGCCGGGGTCCTCGACTCCCCGGCCGGGTTTCAGCGCCATGCGGCCCAGGGTTCGTCCTCACGCACCATCCGCCCGTCCTGCTCGGCGACGCGATGACCGCGTAACGGCCGGTCTTCCCTCGGCACGTGGCCTGTTTGCCCTCTTGCTGGCCGGTGCGCGCGTGGCAAATGTGGCGGAGAGGCCGCAACGTCCTCAGCGAGCCTCTGTCGTGGCCTACGGGGAGGTACCGCATGGCCTTTCGGGTGCATTTCACTCAGGACGATCTCCGCCGGATCTCCCTGGCGGAGGAAGTCAACCCGCTGAGTGAAACGATCTTCAGCCTGAGGCATCTGCACGCACGGCATCCTGGAGCTTCCTTCGGGCAGTGGCGGCGTTGGGCGCACTCCCGTATTCCTCGCTCCGTTCACCTGCTGCGCACATTGGTGCCGGCACCCCACGGGTTCAGCCCCGACTTTCTGACTCCGACCGGTGCCACCGATCTCGAGGCGGGGCTGGATGAACTGCTGCACACACCGAAGTCGTTTCTGCGCACGGATCTCGCGGCGTTCGCCCGTCTCACCGGCAATCCGCTACCGGCCTGGGTGCCCTCGCTTGCCGAGGGTGACCCGGTGGCCCTCAAGGCCGTGGGCGGGGCCGTGCGGGACTGGCATGAGGCGGCGGTCGCTCCCCTGTGGCATCACCTGCACGCGCGGTTCGAGGCGACCCGGTCGTCGGCGGCACGATCACTGCTGTCAGAAGGCCTAGATGGCATGCTGTCGAATCTGCACCCCACGATCCGATGGACACCGCCCGTCCTCGAACTGGCCTGTCCGGACCACGACTGGGACATCCACCTCGGTGGCCGCGGCCTGCGCCTGATTCCCTCCTTCTTCATCGGCCATGAGCCTGCGATCAACCTCGATCCGGCCCTTCCTCCTGTCGTGATCTACCCCGTCACCCACGACAGGGTGTGGATTCCCGCCCCGGCATTCGGCCATGCCGACCACACCCCCTGCGACCGGCTGGCCGCGCTCCTGGGACTCGGGCGCGCCGCAGTGCTGGAGGCCCTTTCCGCCGCGCACGGGAGCACGACCGAACTCGCCCGCCGCACCGGGCTCTCCCCGGCCACCGTCTCCCACCACACCCAGGTGCTGCGCGTGGCCGGACTCATCACCACCCACCGCACCGGGGCCAGCGTCCGCCACGCCATCACCTCCCTCGGGATGCGGCTGATGCACGGCTGAACGTCAGCGGGCCCGGGGCGTGTGCTTTTCGACCAGCGTCCAAAGGCATGGCCTGGCAGGTTCATATCAGGAATCGTGACCGATGCGCCTACCGAAGACGCCGAACCGAACCCGGAGGACCGATGAGGGATCGCACTGCGCGATGGGTGCTCGCATTCGACGCCGGATGTGAGACGTGCCAGGTGCTCTCCGGCGCGGTCGCACGCGCCTGCGCCAACAAGCTGACGGTGCTGCCACTGACCCATCCGGATGTCGAAAACTGGCGGCACACGGCACTCGGCAGCGAGGCCGCCTGGGCTCCGACACTGCTGCGCGTCAACGGCGGTGCCGTACGCGCCTGGACCGGAGCCCACATGACGTTACCGCTCCTGCGCCGGCTGGGGCCTCGCTCCACGGTGAAGGTGCTGCAGTCCCTGGGGCAGTTGCGTCATCAGTACAACGGACATCCACTGGACCGGGATGCCATGGGCCGTAAGCAGTTCCTGCGGGTGGGCGCCGGAGCGGCCGTGGCCGTGGGGCTGGTGTTCCTGGGCAGGACGCCCGCCCTGGCGGAACAGGCCCACGGATGGGCGGAGGACAACAAGGACCGCCTCCCGAAGACGTACACGGCGATCATCGCCTATCCGATGACCTACCGGCGGGCCATCTACGCACGGCTTTCCCCGCCGGAGGCGAGCAGGGTCTGGCGGGAACACCTGAGCCACTACCGGGCGACTCATGCCGGCCTGTCCGCCGAACAGATCCGCGCGCTCGACGGGCTCAGCGCCGAAGTCGCCAACCCTTCGATCTTCGATCGCGGGAACGGGCCGTACCAACCCCCGCAGCGCCTCAAGGACGCGACGATCGAGGCCTTTGGCCAGGAGGAAACCCGCGCGATCGTCTCGGTCCTCGGACCGGTGGATGCCGCCAGCGCGGCCGCCGGGCCGCTCTCGGGGTGCACCTGCCACCAGGAGGACGGCTTCTGCGGGCTCGGCTACCACTGCCGCTCAGGGAGCTGCCAGACGTCTTCGAGCGGCTGCGGATGGTGGTACGGGCAGACCTGCGACGGTCTCTGCTACGACTAGGTGTGTTGTCCGGGCCGAGGCTCGCCGTAACGGCGGGGACGTATCGCCGAGGGCACTTTCGGGGAGCGGGCGTGGGGGGGGGGGGGGGGGGGCGCCCCCCCCCCCCGGGGGGGGGGGGGGGCCCCCGGGGGGGGGGGGGGGGGGCGGGGGGGGGGGGGCCCGC